>DAHVFL010000122.1 GCA_027316975.1 Chloroflexota bacterium
CCGAATATCTTGGGTGATTTATGCAGTAGCGACACCCCTTGCGGGTGTCCCGAATATCTTGGGTGATTTATGCAGTAGCGACACCCCTTGCGGGTGTCCCGAATATCTTGGGTGATTTATGCAGTAGAAACACATACGGGACACCCGCAAGGGGTGTCGCTACTGACTCAGGAGGGCATAAAATGCGTTTGCAGGATCAGGTTGCCATTATCACGGGGGTCAGTCACACAGGGCAGGTTGGCCTGGCGCTGGCCTCTGGTTTTGCTCGCGAGGGGGCAAAGCTGGCGATCAGTTCGCGCAGTTCCGAGCGTGTCAGGGCGCGAGCGGAGGAGTTGCGAGCAGAGGGGGCGCAGGTGATTGGCGTTACGGCTAATTTAACGTCTGAAGAGGGCGTCAATACGCTCGTCGAACAGACCGTGAGCCACTATGGGCGCATCGATATCCTGGTCAACCTGGCGGGCGGTCTGACAAAGTACGGTCCTTCGCATGAATTGACGCTGGCGGATTGGGAAGCGGAGTTGAACAACAATCTACGTTCTACTTTTCTCTGTTCGCGGGCGGTCTGGCCCGTCATGCAAAAGCAAGGCGGGGGCACAATCTTGAATTTTAGCACTGCCGGTGGAGTAATGGGGGCCAGCGCGAACATGCTGGCGTATAATTGCGCCAAAGCGGGGGTAGATGCGCTGACACGCACCCTGGCGAAAGAGGGGAAAAGCGTGGGTATTCGCGTCAACTCGCTGGGTCCCGGCTTGATTGTTACGCAATCGAACCTGGAAGCGATGAAGCCGAGCAAACAAGAGGTGCAAAATAAATGGGTCAGCAAAGAACAGATTATTGAGGCTGCTATTTTCCTGGTCTCGCCTGCCGGTGATGGCGTGACGGGCGCGTTACTGGCGGTACAGGGTAGAGGCGTCTAGGCTATGACCGATTATTTCAAAGTTGCCCGCGACGATGAACTGGTGGAAGGCGAGTTGATGGCGATTGAGGTGGATGGAGAGCCTATCTGCCTCGCGAAGGTCGCGGGATGCGTGTATGCCTTCACCGATACCTGCACGCATATCAGCGGCCCCCTCAACGAGGGCGAACTCGACGGGGAGGTGTTGACCTGTCCCTGGCACGGGGCGCAGTTCAATATCACGACCGGCAAGGTCTTACGCGGACCGGCGCGGCGGGATATTGCGACCTATCCTGTGAAGGTGGAAGATAACGCGGTTTTTGTCAGCCTGCCGGATGAATAATTAGAAGGGTGGTGTTTCCCCAACAAAGTCAACAACCTCTTGACCTTTGTTCTAAAAGCTTCTACAATGAGCGACTAAATAGAGCAATTGATTGAGGAGACTGATTTATGCTCGGTAAATCACATTTACTGGTTGGCTTAACTGCTGGTGTTGTGTTGGATAGCTTTGCGCAGCTCTCCGGTCCCCCGCTCACGATGTCAGGCTCGGTTCCGCTCAGCCTGGTTATTAACAAGGCCATTTTTTACTTCATGGTGGGTTTTGGCGCGCTGCTGCCCGATATCGATAATGCGCGTAGCACGCTGGGGCGCAAGCTAGGCTGGGTCAGTAGAGAAATCCAGCATGTAGCGGGGCATCGCACCCTATTTCATAGCATTCTGGGGCTATTTCTGGGATCGCTGTTAGCAATCGGATTGGAACGGTTGGTAGAGTTCCTGCTGAGTCAGCGCGGGTTTGTGTTCCCGGCGCAATTTATTGGCGCGACGCACCTGGTTTTTTTCGCTGTCTTATTCGGCTGTATCATGCATATCGCGGCTGATGGCCTGACAGAAGGCGGCGTGCCGTTGATGTGGCCCAATCACCGCCGTTACGGTTTCCCCCCCAATCCACACTGGCGTTTCCGCACAGGTGACTGGCCGGAGCATCTAATCGTTTACTCATTTATGCTACTCGTGGGGGTAGGTGTCTATATGGCGTACATCAGGATTTGACATGCAACGCTTTGACCGGCGCGCCCAGCAGTGGTTGGCGTGGATATTTCTGGCGGTTGTAACGATTGTCTATAGCCTGGCAATGAGTAACCAGGCTATTCTGCGTTATGCAACCTTCAAGGCTACCGCCTTTGATCTTGGCAATATGGACCAGGTGATCTGGAATACACTGCATGGCCGTCTCTTTCAATTCACCAACCAGGCTATCGATTGGTATGGGCCACCTACCCGGCTGGCGATCCATTTTGAGCCGATTATTTTGCCATTGTCGCTGCTGTACAGCTTTGGCTCGGACCCGCGTATATTGCTGGTGTTTCAGACGCTGGCGCTGGCATCGGGTTCGCTGCCCGTCTTCCTGTTGACGCGCAAGATCATTCCACAATGGCCTCTGCTGGCTGCGTTGATGGCAACTTCCTATCTGCTTGCGCCCGCGCTCATCGGGTTGAACATCTTCGATTTTCACCCCGTTGCCCTGGCAACGCCTCTACTCTTGTACGCGCTGCTGGCGCTCGAGTACAAACATTACGCCTGGTTTCTAATCATGTGCGTGCTGGCGGCTTCCACAAAAGAGGATGTGCCACTGGCAATTGCTATGCTTGGCATACTCGTGATCTGGAAGTATAAGCTGCCGCGCCTGGGCCTGACCTTGCTGATTGGGGGGGCGCTGTGGAGTTTGATCGCTTTCAGGATCATCATTCCCCATTTCTATCCGGGGGTGCAGGCCAACAATTTCTGGTACCGTTACGAGGAACTGGGCAGTTCGCCAGGGGCGGCTATTCTCAATCTCTTCGTGCGCCCGTGGGTCTTCTTCAGTCTTTTTTTCACGCTTGACCGGCTGTATTACCTGTTAAACCTGGTGCGAGGCGCGGGATTTCTGCCTTTGCTTGCTCCTGAATGGCTCTTGCCAACGCTGCCCAGCCTGGCAGTCAACTTGCTCTCAACGGACCCGCTGCTGTACAGCGGGGTCTATCATTACAACGCCGCGATCATTCCGTTCGTGATGATTGCGGCTATTCATGGGACGCGGCGCTTCCTGGTTTTATGGCAAGAATGGTCAGTAGGGACACCCCTTGTGGATGTCCGGGATGGAGACACGATGGGAACGAAGGCGGCGCAAGCGCCCCCTCGCGCCATCGTCCTTGCCTCTGCCGTGGCATTCTCCTGGGTAGCACGTAGGGGCGGGAGAGGTTGGGAAGAGTGGTGGGGGCGCTTGCGCCGCCCTCGTCCCCTGGTGCGCATTGCGCGTCTGAGACGGTTGACGCTTCCGGCGTGGCGGGGGGAGCAATGGCGGCGTTTTAGTAAGCGGATGCAGCCATTAGCGCGCGCGACCTCGCCTGCCCGCCTGCAATGGATGACGTTTACCTGGATTACGGTTATGCTTGGACTCAACCTGGTGCTGATGGCAGGGGCGCTGAGTTCATTCTGGGCCGATCATACTCCGGGGAGCCGGGAACAACATATCAATCAAGTGCTCGCGAAGATTCCGCCGGACGCCTCGGTCTCTGCCAGCGATAACCTCAATCCACACTTGAGCGAGCGGCAATTTGTAACTGTCTTTCCTACCATATGCTTAGACTCGCGGTGCAACCAGATGGTGCAGTACGTCGTCGTTGATCTCAACAACCTGACACTGGCTAACCGGGCGCAGGCCTCAAGCAAACTGAACAGCTTGCAGAGGCAATTTCGTATCATCGCGCAGGCGGAAGGCATTGTTCTGCTTGTTCGCCGTAGCACTTAACGGGTAGTTCATGTTATAATCGTGAGAGATAGGAATTCTACCGGCGATTGGATTAGAGCGACCTTCGCGGTCGTGCGCCCGGTCAACTACATGGAGGAGCGTGCATGTATTATAACAACCCCTTTCCCGAGGAGTCTATTGGCGCGCAACCAACCGAAGCCTACCCTCCTATGGAAGAATTACAGGTTCGGCAGCCGCCTAAGCCGCCGTATCAGCCGCAGACTTATGCTTCTCCCACGGTGCCTCAGCCAATAACTGATGCTCCGCAGATGTTAGAGCCTGCCGATAGCTTTATCAGTGAGGGAGAACGCCAGAAAAAAGCCATGACGGTGCGGTTTGCCATCGGCAAATTCAACGATTATCTACTCTGGTTCCTGACAGTGCTGGAGACGGTGCTGGCAATTCGGTTCCTCTTGCAGTTGATCGGGGCCGATCCGAACAATCCGTTCGCGGGCTTTCTCTACGCTCTAACGTCTATCCCGCTCTTACCATTCCAGGGCATCGTGAAGTCGCCATCGATTCACCCGCCCAACCAGTCATTCGAGTTTTCCACGTTGATCGCCATTATCATTTATTACCTTGTCTTCTACGCGCTGAGACGCTTCATCCGCCTCCTGGTTTCCAGCCCGGAAGACCCGGTGGAGTAAGGATAAGCGTGCATTGACCAGGGCAGGGGCAGAGCTACGGCCCGTACCCTATACGTACATTGACATTGACCAGGGCAGGGGCAGAGGTACAGCCCGTACCCTACACGGGAGAGGAGAACCACTACGTAGTAGGGTACGGGCTGTAGCTCTGCCCCTGTCCTGGTTTTCGAGCGTTGACGTTGACACACCTGCTACGTTCTGCTTGCTTCGTAAGCCGCATCGTATAGGGTACGGGCTGTAGCTCTGCCCCTGCCCTGGTTTTCGAGTTGACACACCCATATCGTCATGGTATAGTTGTTTTCAAGCAATACTACAAAATGGCTGTGATGGGAACAGAATGGGAAACCTGCTGGCGTTCAGAGAGCGGCATAGATGCTGGAAGCGCCGCCGCCAGCTTTCTCATAGACACCCCTGAGCCAACCGGTGAACCGCCCTGTCTGGAAAGACGGCCACGGCTAGCCGGTTTCGGGACGCGCCCGTTCTAGCGCGACGGTTTATTCATGCGCGCTGAATCGAACCGGAAAAGGCCCCGCTACGGGGCAAATGGTGGTGGCACCACGACAGGCAAGTGATTATCACAGGCCCTCGTCCTCCTGATTAGAAGGACGAGGGCTTTTTTTGTCCAAAAGTGAAAGGAGCATTGCTATGCAACGAATTAGCACGCTTGAAGTTCGCGCCTGTGTGGGCGAACGTGTGCGTGTCAAGGGCTGGCTGCAATCGCTGCGCCAGATGGGCGGTATCAATTTTATGGTGCTGCGCGACGGGTGGGGAACGCTGCAGGCCGTGGCTGAAATCGGGGCTGAAAGCGCGCCGCTGGTGGAGAGTGCGGCGGGCGTCGAAAGCGTAATCGCCATCGAGGGCGATGTGGTGGAGATGCCGCGAGCGCCAGGGGGCATCGAACTGCATAACCTGCGCATAGAAGTGGTTTCGCCGGTGACGGAGGTCTTGCCGGTATCGCTGAACAAGCGCAAGATGGCAGCCAACCTTACCACGCTGCTCGATCATGCCGTTATTACTCACCGCAACCCGGAGCGACGGGCCATGCTGCGGCTTGGCGCGGGCGTGATGGCCGCTTTTCGCGCCGTGTTGGTGACACGCGATTTCACGGAGATACAGACGCCCAAAATTGTAGCAGCCGCCACCGAAAGCGGCGCGAACGTCTTCAAGCTGGACTACTTCGGGCGGCCCGCGTACCTGGCACAAAGCCCGCAGTTCTACAAGCAGATTCTGGTGGGCGTTTTCGAGCGTGTCTTTGAGGTCGGCCCGGTTTTTCGCGCCGAGCCGCACGACACCACGCGCCACGTCAACGAATTCGTCAGCCTGGACGCCGAGTTCGGCTTTATCGAGAACCACTTCACGGTGATGGCTCTGCTGCGCGATGTGATGGCGGGCATCATCGCGCATCTGCGGGAAAGTTATGCAGCCGAACTGGGACTGCTGCATGTGGTGATGCCAGTCGTGCCGGAGAAGATACCGCACATCCACTTCTCAGACGCGCAGGAGTTGATCTTGCAGCGTCACGGCGTCGATGTGCGCGGTGAACCTGACCTGTCGCCGCAAGACGAACGCTGGCTGGGCGAGTGGGCGAAAGAGGAATTCGGCAGCGATTTCCTCTACGTGACAGGCTATCCCATGCGCAAACGCCCATTTTACACGCATCCCGACCCTGAGCGCCCCGAGTACTCCAACTCGTTTGACCTGCTCTTCCGTGGCACCGAACTGGTGACGGGCGGCCAGCGCCTGCATCGCTACGCCGATTACCTGGCCGCGCTTGAAAAGGCGCAGTTGCCCGTAGAGCCATTTGAAAGCTACCTGGAAGCCTTCCGCTACGGGATGCCTCCCGAAGGCGGCTTCGCCATCGGCCTGGAACGTTTGCTGATGCAGCTAACGGGCATTCCGAACGTGCGCCTGGCGACCACGTTTCCGAGGGATATGAACAGGCTGACGCCGTGAGAAATTGTCAGGGCGATTCCCATCGCCCTGACGATAATCTAGAATGTAGGGAAAGTGGCTCAGAATATGGTCGTGAATTACGATGCTAATGCGCTAGCGATATCCTGCCCCAGGCTTTCTGAGACCTTTCCATTGTTCTCTACTCTTGAATGAAATATACATGTCTGTCCACAATCAAACTTGACATGGATGAGTTTAGCAATATACCCTTCGCGTCTAATAGACTTGACATCTTTATGAACGATCGTACCACGTCCTATAGAAGGATGATAAACAACACCACCTTCACCAATTGCGTCCCAGAACATTTCGTGCAAACCTATCTCCCAGGCAAGCATCCTCAAATATGCAATTTTTCTATCGACACTCTGATTAGCGGACCAATATTCCTGCGGCTCATTAGCTGCAATTGAGTGGAGCCGTGAAGCCATCTTGAGTAGATAATCGTGGTCCTGAACTTTATTCAAGAGATGTAGAGGTACAGCACTAATACCATGATAAGCCCCTAAAAACGCCCCTAAGAAAATTCCTATTGTGTCAGTATCGCTACCAAGCATGTTGGCCGCAATCGGTAAAGCTACTTCTGGCTGATTAGCATACTTCAAGAAAATGTATAGAGCAGCACAAACAGTTGCTAATCCAGACCCTTTAGTTGCAGGAGTGAGAACTCCCACAAAATTATAATATTCTTGAGTATCAGATATTATAAACTCTCGAATACCTTCAAGATACTGTGAAGCCTCCTGGCGTGTCTTATTAAAAGAATATCGGAACGATAACTCTTCATTATGATTGCCTCCATCCCAGTGATGAATCCAATTCATTAGACGGTCATCTTGAGCTATGACCCTACCTATCTGTTCCATATTAGAACGCAGATATTCAATACAGCCTTCTAAAGTGACATCTTGAGAGGCCGTAATAGCATAATTAACAGCCAGACTAAAGAGAATTGTACCAAGAATAGCTCGTGGGTGTCCATGGGTTATTATCGCACTACAGAAGGAATCCCTGATAATGCGTGATTCATTGCCGACATTAACTAGCGCTATCGGTAAATTTCGCATTGCAGCTCCATTGGCTCCGGCAGTCCTATAATCAAGATCACCTTGCTTATAGAAATTCTGAGACCAGTCAGCATTCTTCCCGATAAGTTTTCTTGCCGCAGTCTTTACGGATCTTCCTCCACCACGTTCATAATGAAGCCATAAAGGAAGCTCTTCATATGCAAATCTTTCAGGCTCAAATTCTCCGGTTTCTTTGATGCAACGTGCCATTGCTAGGGCTAGTTGAGTATCATCAGAATAAGCGCCGGGAGCTATTGTTTCTTCGTATCCCCACCATTTTCCGCCAACTAATTTCTGCCATTGCACAAAATCCTGTAAAGGGAGTCTGAAAGGAGGTTTATATTTGCTGTCGTGGCGTAGAAACTCTGTAGGCCATCCTAGAGCGTCGCCAACTGTGCTACAAAGCAAGGCACCTTGAAATCGGTCGAGAGAGGGTATTCCTTCCCGTTTTTTAGGGCGTTCGGGTAGTTCATCGAACAGACTTCGCTGAATCATAGTTTGACTCCCTTCACTATTGAACTACCTCAAACTCAGTCGAGGCCCAGCATATATCACCGAGATAATATTCTATAATATAAAATCCGTAAGACAAGCCTTCCAGTGGTACAGGGAACCAGTGGTAGTATTCTGACGATACTGCAAACTCGTCAGTATCATCGATAACCTGTGCTGAATCTCTCGTGTTAGCTGAACGAAGCAAAACTTTCGCCTTTGTTCCTGACATCGCTCTTATTTTTGTTACCAGTGTAGCACAATCACCTGACATAGAAAATCTGTTCTTTTGTGTGTATGATAAGTTTACCACATTTTCTTCGATATTTGTATCTGTCAGTATCAGTTCCAAAACGTGCGGGAAATCAACAGTCCATTTTGAGGAAACAGAGAAGTCAGCAAATAACTGCCTATCAACCTGAAAAGGAGGATGTCGGTACAAGTTACAGAGTTTCTCACTATAGCTCATACTGGCCTTGCTAACAAAAGCAATATGAGAGATATATTCCAGAGGAATCCTATCTGGAACAAGAATTTCTGCTTGCACAGGACGTTTCCAGCCATTCTGATCCCAGGGCCGTGGGATAGAACGTATAGCGGCAAAGTTAATATTATTTAATCCCACAAGCCCTTCGCCCCGAACATGGTCATTACTCGCAGCATTCGTATCTGTAAATATAACACCTGACCAGGTAGCTATTTCAGGACGTATAACAAAAAAGCAAAGGTGCTGTTCTCTTTTTCTATGGTAGACCATAGGCGTATGAGACGTCAGGTTTAGAGATACCTTATCCCAATTACCTCTATGGCGATCCAGGCTGTGTGATAGAGGATTACCACCAGTATTTCGAGGTAGTTTTTGTCGTTCTTTTTCTAAAGTCTGTTTAGAACATAATGCCTGGAGGTGACAAATACCCTGCAAATTTTTTACACTTGTGAAATGGTAGAGTGCGGTTATACCTTCTTGTTTTAGACGAGCAATAATAGCACCCGCATCAGGATGTAGTGAAGGTATCCCCATTTTTCCTCCTAAAAAGCCCACTACTAATGAAAAACGTAGTTTACCCCGAAATAGTATCCTGGTAATGTCATTTAGATGAGCTTTGGTTAAAATATACCTGTCGATGGTTATCGCAGCTTCCTCACCGCATCCACAATCAACCTGTGTTCCACCACCTTCAATCTCTCGTGCAGGCTCTCCTCGGTATCGCCCTCAAGAATCGCCACTTCTTCGCGACAAATCACTGGCCCGGCGTCTACTTCTGGGGTTACGAAATGGACGGTGCTACCGGTTATTTTTACGCCGGCGTCGAGGGCCTGGCGGACGGCGTGGAGGCCGCGAAAGACGGGGATGGTAGCGCCGTCGCTGGTGGTGTAGGAGCTGCCGGTGCCGTCGTCGGGCAGCAGCGCGGGGTGAATGTTGATGACGCGGCGCGGGAATTGGGACAGGAAGGGGGCGCTGAGGATGCGCATCCAGCCTGCCAGTACGAGCAGGTCAACCTGGAAGAGTTGCAGCCAGGTGGTCAGTTTGGCCTCGCACTCCTCGCGATTGTGCCAGGGCAGGTGCATGGCTTGCAGGTGATGCGTATGGGCGCGTTCCAGGCCGTAGGCGTCGATGTTGTTGCTGACGACCAGCACGATTTCCACGCCGGGCAGTTCGTGGCTCTCGATGGCATCGATCAACGCCTGCAGGTTGCTGCCGGAACCGGAGATTAACACTCCCAGGCGCAGCATGGGTTGCTTTGATGGGCTGGATGCTTCGGATTCTTCAGGCTGACCTGCTGCCTTCATCCGTCCCCTGTCCCGTATTTTCCACTCGAAGGTCTCGCCCTTATTGTTGCTCACAACTGCTGCACCTCTTCATCGGCCTGGGCCAGTTCGGCAGACAGGCGCTGTTTGTAGTTCTCTAAAAGCTGCCAGAGCGTATTATCGGCGAAGGCCAGCATTTTGGCGGCCAGTAATGCGGCTCCCTCCGGCTCTAAAATGGTGGGCGAGGCCATGCCTGATGGCAGCCGTAGCGATGAGAGAATATCCATACCGCCGAATCGGTCGCTATAGGGCGGGCAGGCAATGACGGGATAGCGCGTATTGGCGTCAACTACGGCGGACAAAGCGTTGGAACGTCCCGCGATGGTGATGTAGACGAGTGGGCCAGCCGCCTCGTAGCCCTGCAACATCTCCATCAAACGCCGCGTAGCCTTGTGAGCGGAACAGACGCGCATGGAGTAGCTGATATCCAGCGCTTTGAGCGTTTTGGCGACGGACTGCGCGTGCGCCAGGTCGCCCTTGCTGCCCATGATGATGATTACCTGTGCTGCCATATTTCTCCTTACATCTATTGTAACCCGCGCTGCGCAATATCGCGGCGGTAGTGCATACCCTCGAATTTTATACGCGCCGCGGCGTCATACGCAAGCGCCACTGCTTCTTGCAAAGTTGCGCCGTAGGCGGCTACGCTGAGTACGCGTCCACCCGCCGTTACCAGTTGCCCATCTTGCAGGGCGGTACCGGCGTGAAAGACCTGTACGTCTGGCAGGCGGTTGGCCTCGTCAATGCCCGTGATGGGAAGGCCGGTGCGGTACTGGCCGGGGTAGCCGCCCGATGCCAGCGTAATGCTGACGGCGTAGCCGGGTCGCCACAGGCTATCGACTTTCACAGGCAGCGTATGGGAGAACTCCAGCACGCGCAACAGGTCGTCTCGCAAAAGCAGCATGAGGGCCTGCGTCTCAGGATCGCCGAAGCGCGTGTTGTGTTCCAGCACCATCGGGCCGCGTTCGGTCAGCATGATATTGGAGTAGAGCACGCCTGAGAACTCGATGCCCCTGGCTTTCAACGCCTGCAAGGTCGCCGCCACGATAGTGCGCATGATGTCTTGTTCGGTGGCCGTATCAACAAAAGAGAGGGGAGTGAACGCTCCCATGCCGCCAGTGTTCAGTCCCCCATCGCCATCGAGGGCGCGTTTGTGATCCTGTGTGAGCGTCAGGGGCAGGTAATGCGTGCCGTGGCAGAGCGCGGTTGAGCCGATTTCGTCGCCCTGGAGGTAATCTTCAATCACCAGCACGTCTCCGGC
>DAHVFL010000123.1 GCA_027316975.1 Chloroflexota bacterium
AAGAGAAGGAGCCAGAATTATGGGATTCCTCAGCAGACGCCAGAAGCAGCCCGCGCTACCGAGTGACATCGTTAGTATGATGGAGCGCTTCGGTCGAGATGAGTTCAATCCGCAAGCGAATGCATTTGCAGCGGAAGAAATCGGACAACTGATGGGAAATCTGTATTCATTTGCTTCCACCGATCCCGATAACTTCCTTGTAGCCCTTGCCGAAGCTGTACTGCCAGTTGGGGGCTGGGCAGTATACGGGGCATCCCGCACGATCTGGGAGCTTCTTAGCCCATCAGCATCTTCACCAATCCGTCAACACCCCTCGTACAATGCAATCATGAATGCCGCCATAGAGTTCTTACGGGCTAATGGTGTCCCTCCCATGAGGATCAGAGGGTACGAATGGGACTATTGGCTAGACTCAGGCGGGACCATCGACACATGGGTACCGCGGCTTCCTATACCTTCACAAGAAGAAGCGCCGATTACTACGTTGCAGCCAGGTGAGTCAAGGAAAGTAGCTCAACTGACTTCGGCGTTAGATTCCAATATCATCCTGGTTCGACGAAACAGTGATGGTCAGCATTGTGCATTTATCGATGCCAGACGGAGCGATGAAGATCCGCGTCGTGCCCAATTTGACTGGAAGTTCGCAGGGTCCTTGAATGAACTGTACATCCAGATCGGGCTGGCTCTGCAGACGCCACCATACTGGTATGACCGCGAACTGGGACCATATTTCCCGCTTCCACCCCCAAGAATCTAAGGAAGTAGCCCAATTAGAGAACATCTGAGACCTTTGAGCTATGCAACGGAATGCCACGGGTAAGCTTCACAAGGCTCATGCCTTGATACGCTGCGCGATGTTCTGTTCGTAGGCATCGGCCAGCGGCAAATTGGGCCAGAGAGTATGCGCAGCATGGTCGAGCGCCAGCAGCACCCCGAAACGGTAAAGGCAATGCGCGAAAGGTGGGGGAGTTGGGATGGGCGTGGCAGGATTGCTTTGCGGAGGCTGGGCGATGGCACCGAGCAGGCATCCTGCTGCCGGGTTCGATCCATCATTGGCATTCCAGAAAATCGAAGCGTTGGGATTGCCCGGCAGATTGATATTACTGTAGATTCCATAAGCGGTTTGTGTCACCAGGTAATTAGCCGCTTCACACGAAGGATCGCTCACAAGAAAGTTGGTCGGGGTGTTCGGAGCTTTTGTCGATACCTGCCACTGTCCGCTGGTGTAGGCAATATACAGGTTTACCAGGTATTCAGTGCCGAGATTGTCCGCCTCGTCGGGCTGATTCCGCGCCACGATTTGCCCATTGAGCGTTGTATAGGTCCAGGTAGTACGAATGATGCCGAAAACATTCCAGTGGCCAGGAGTCGCTATGGCAGGCTGTGGGGGCTGCGATTGATCCGCGGTGCAGAAGAGATGACAATCCTGCCCGTGAATACTACAAACGGCACCAAAACCTGAAAATTGCCCTATACATGGGGCAGGTGACCCGGCGCCATTATCTAGCTGGTACCGCAGCGTGGCCTGCAACGTGGTTGTGGCGGTAGCGATAAATTGAGGCGCGTTCAAATCGACGTATTGTTCGCCGGGCTGCACCGTATCGCTAGATTGCAGAGCATCCAGAGCCTTCTGTGCAGCTTGAAAAAGCGGCTGTTGTTGAGCGGAGGTGAGATCGCCAAATGAAGCGGTAAAGGTGATGAGATAGGCCGATAGACCCTTATCCGGCCCTTTCGTTATTGGCACGGGATCATTCGTCAGGCATCGTGTTTGACTCACCACCGGAGGCACAATAATAACGCAGTGTTGTGTAAATGGCTCGGCCTGCCACGTCACTTGATGCACGCCGGTAGATAATTGCAACGGTAAATCGACGGCTGGATCGGTGGGCATGTGTGCTAGCTGCTGTCCATCGACGAAAAAATTGCCCCAGCTAGGAGAGGTCTGCACATAAAAAAGGTTGCTGCCGGGAACCAGTGTGGGAGTGGGTACTTCGTTCGTTTTCCCACCTGTAAATCTGGTTGTCACAAATATGCCACCCACCACAATAAGCACAACCAACGCAATGATACCAATAATCATAGCGGGTCTCACCGGTGGTCGAGGCGGTGGAAATTCGTTATCAGCATCCTCATATAAAGATGCGCGTTCGGGATCGTCCATTGGCGTCTCCACGTTCTTTTTATACATGAAGACGCCAGTGATGCTAAAAGTATTGCAGTAGTGACACCCCTTGTGGGTGTCTCGTCCATCCTTCTATGCCCACATCAAACGTAAGGAAGATGTAGCCGGGACACCCACAAGGGGTGTCGCTACTGCTTACTTATCCACGAAGGCGACCAGGCGACAGAAGGCCGCTTCACCGCCGTTGAATTTCCAGGGGAAACAGCCGATCCAGACACGCTGGTCAAGCACTTCATCAATCATACCGCCCGCGTTCTCCACATGGAAGACGCCGTGCGGGAACATCTGGTAATGCATAAGTTGCAGGTCATCTTCGGGCCAGATTTCTTCAAGCGGCTTGCCATGTTTTTTGGCGCATTTGGCGGCCAGGTCGGATCGCACAATGCGCAGCACGGTATTCATGGGGTGATCCATAGAACTGGCATCGATGGCATACCAGGAGATTTGACGCTTCAACGTCCAATCGACGAACTCGTGCGTAGGGCCAGGATGCATGTTGAAGTAGCGAATCTCGTTCGGCTCGCACACGCCGTACCAGTTGCTCTGGTAATACTTGTGGTAGCCGGTATGCACTACCACGATATCGCCCGGCTCAATATGCAGGCCCGTCTTGCGCTCCCACTCCTCGAAGTGCTGCGAAGTATAAATATCGTAATCGCCGAGTCCCATGGCCTCCAGGTCAACTACCACACCCGGGCCGACCAGTTTGCTCAACGGGATACTGCCGATGTCCTGGCCGTTGGTGATAAAGTGCAGCGGAGCATCCAGGTGAGTGCCGACGTGCAGGGTGGACGAAATAAACTGGCCTCCCACTTTTTCAAAGGCAGGCCGCTTGATCCACTTGACGGTAGGCCCCTCGTAGGTGGCGAAAGAGGGAGTGTTCCCATCCCAGTTTTGGGACAGGTCGATGATACGCATGTTACTCAGATCTAGCATGTTACCTCCTAAAAATACAGCTAAAATTCAGTCAGAGGGCGTAATCGCGAAGTTTGGCAAACTATTGGGGTATGCGCTCCACCCCTGTCATCCTGAGCGCAGCGAAGGATCTCTCGCTGCGCTCAGGATGACGGGTTCCTGGACTTCGTTCCATGTGCCATTCCCCCATAATCCTCTCCTGTTACCTGCCCTGACTCTGCACCGCGCCCAGGATGATCTGGTCAATGAGCTGCTCTACCGGGGCGCGGTCATCGCTGAAAAAGACGGTACTGCCCTGTTCTTCGCGTATTTTCCCATACTGGATGCTATTCATCGCCACCTGCTCCAGCAGTGGATTGGACAGGGAAGAGAAGTTATTCTGGAAATTGCCAGGCGAGGTGCGGGCATTAGTACCGATTATCATGGTATTAGCGAAACGCGCCGTGTCGATGAGATAGACATTCGGGAAGACCGCGTGCATCGTCTGCGCCAGCGCATCGACCAGGCGATAATCAGAACCGGTGCGCCCGGCGTTGATCATGACGGTGCCGGTAGGTGTCAGGTGATCGCGCACCTGCTGAAAAAACTCCCGCGTGGTCAGTTGGAATGGGATGTAGGGCTGTTGATAGGCGTCGATGGCGATAATATCATACTTCTGACTGGTGGTAGACAGCCAGTAACGGCCATCCTGGATGACGACACGCAGGTTCGGCTCGTTCATGTAGAAATACTGGCGCGCCAGGTTAACAATCGTGCTGTCGATCTCAACGCCATCGATGGGGATGTTGCCATAGGCGGCAGTGAGTTCGCGCACCCCGGTACCCGCGCCCAGGCCAATAACGGCGACGCGACGCACCCGGTCGGGCGTGAAGGGCGGATTGTTGAAAAATGGTGCCACCATGAAGTAATCCCACGGCCCATTGGTAATCAACTGGTTAGGGTCATAAATGGAATGGATACCAACCCCCTCGTTTAAGACCAACTGCGTCTCGCTCCCCACCTGCACCACCTGGATATAATTATAGGCCGACTCGCGCTCGGTAAGCAGCGTGCCGCCACCGTTGCTGCCAAAGGCAGGCTTGATCGGCCCAGAAATGGTGAAGACGGAGAGCGCCATGGGGATCAGCAGCAGTATAGCCAGGATATTTTTGTTGAAGCCCTTTTTGCGTGGCTGCCAGCCATCCAGGCGCGTGTTATCCGGGCCAGGACGCGCGCCGCTGGCAACCAGCCCGATGACCGACACAAGCAGCAGGGAGACGGCGAAGGTGAAGAAGGTGCGATAGGTGCCAATGCTGGGAATGAGCCACAGTACAGGCAAGAACGTTCCTACGATACTGCCCGCCGTTGAAATTGCGTAGAGTTGTCCGGCGGTGCGCCCCGATCTACCTAACTGATTGATGCTCAGCCGAATGGCGAATGGCGAGACGCAGCCCAGCAAAATCATAGGCAGCGCGAACAGCAGGATCACGGAAACCAGCGAACCATAAAACACTCCGATGGAATACGTGGCAAACGAGCTTTGCGACCAGTGCATGATGGGCCGGGAAATAAACGGGATCAGGCTGATGAGGAAAGCTGCAACAGTGGTCATGCCATACAGCACAGCCGGGCGCGGAAAACGGTCAGCAATGCGACCGCCCACGTAGTAGCCAACCGTGAGATAGACCAGAATCAGCCCGATCAAGTTGGCCCAGATAAACAGCGACGTGCCAAAATAAGGAGCCAGCAATCGCGAGGCCGCCAGTTCTACCGCCAGCGAACAGGCACCCGCCACAAAAACTAGCAGGATCAGCAATCTGGTCTGCGCGGGTCTGTTCGCCTTCTCTTCTTTCGCGGGGAGATTTGTCTCCTGTGGGCTAGAGCTAGTGGTGGACATATAAGCAATACTCTCTTTCCAGGTGTATATCATCTTGCTTGTGATATTGGTATCGTGCATGAAGTATAACATGTGAATGGTCCTGTTTGCTAGCAGAAGCTGCCTCCGCTTTTTCTAAATGCTATAATGGCTTTGACCTCGACAAAAACCCCCTCATAATTGTTTGCGCCATCCTCTACCGTGACGTATAATTAGCACACAACGTCAATTGCAACGAAGGGGACGCGATGTGGCGTCTCTGTATTTTTGGAAGAATTGAGGAAGAGTTCTATGTACAGAGGTCAATCGGGCATGTGGTCCTGGCTATTGCACCGTATCACAGGACTGGGCGTGCTCTTATTTCTCCTGATCCATGTGGTGGACATTGGACTGCTGAACTTCGGCTCCAAAGTGTATAACGAGGGTATATCGCTCTTCGGTACCGCTGCCGTGCGCGTCCTCTCGATGGCGCTGATCGGTGGTCTTCTTTATCATTCCTTCAACGGTGTGCGTATCATCTTGATTGATTTCTGGCCGAAAGGCGCGCGTTATCAGGGGGTGATGTTCGCTATCGTGATGGCGCTCACCATTGTGAGCTTCCTGCCTATGGCCTATTTTGTGATGGGGCCGGTTTTTGGTTGGCCTACCGGCAACCTGAGAGGCGGCGCGTAGCCTTAGAACGCGCTGTCAGGTCATTCGTAATTGCCCGTTACACGTAAGGAGTAACTTGTATGCGTATTCCGAGTGGGTATGGTCCGCGCCTGTCGGGTGCTGGCGGCTTTGAAACGTTTTCCTGGTATTTTTTCCGCATCTCTGGCGTCGCGCTGATCTTTCTGGCCCTTATTCACATATTCTTGAATCACGTCGCAACCGATGTGTCTTGTACGAGCTATCAATTGGTCGCCATGCGTTACACCAACCCTTTCTGGCGTTTGTATGACTGGTTGCTGCTGACACTGGCGCTGCTGCATGGCATGAACGGCCTACGAGTGGTCATCGACGATTATGTACGCTCGCGTGGGTGGCAGCTGACGCTACAATCGGTGGCTGGACTGGTGACGCTGACCTATTTCATGCTGGGAACCATTACGCTAATCACATTTCAGACAGCAGGAGCTTTGGGTCCTGGCTGCCTGCGCTAGAAGCGAGGATGTGCAATGTATTATAAATTTGACGTGGTGATCGTTGGCGCGGGCGGCGCGGGTCTGATGGCTGCCATGCAGCTTGAGGGTGCCAGCGTAGCCGTGCTGACAAAGGTCTATCCGACCCGTTCGCATACGGGCGCGGCGCAGGGTGGCGTGGCTGCCGCGCTCGGCAACCAGGAAGAAGACCACTGGAAGTGGCACATGTACGATACCGTCAAGGGCGGCGACTACCTTGTCGATCAACCGGCGGCAGAAGTGCTGACGCGCGAAGCCATCGACGCCATTTACGAACTGGAGCATCGCGGTCTTCCCTTTAACCGCACCGCCGACGGGCGCATTGACCAGCGGCGTTTTGGCGGGCATACGCGCAACTTCGGCGAAGGGCCAGTGCGCCGTTCCTGCTACGCGGCTGACCGCACCGGCCATATGCTGCTGCAAACCATGTACCAGAGTTCCATCAAAAACCAGGTACGCTTTTTCAACGAATACCTTGTGCTCGACCTGCTGCTAAACAATGGGCAGGCCTGCGGCGTGGTAGCGATGGAGATACGCACCGGCGAGATACACACCTTCCACGCCAAAGCGGTCATGTTCGCCACCGGTGGCTATGGACGCGCCTGGCGCATCACCAGCAACGCCTTCGCCTGCATGGGTGACGGCATGGCGATTGCCTACCGGCGCGGTATCCCCCTGGAAGATATGGAGATGTACCAGTTCCACCCCACCGGCATTTACAAAGTAGGCGTGCTTTTGAGCGAGGCGGCGCGCGGCGAGGGCGGCAAACTGCTCAACAACGAAGGCGAATATTTCATGGAACGCTACATGCCCACCCTCAAGGACCTGGCGCCGCGTGATATCGTGTCGCGCTGCATTCTCCAGGAGGTTCACGCGGGGCGCGGCATCGATGGCAAAGATTATGTGTACCTGGATTTGCGCCACCTCGGCGCGAAAGTGATTGAAGAAAAGCTACCCGATATCACCGATTTCGCGCGCAACTACCTGGGCGTCGAACCGATCACCGAGCCTGTACCCATCCAGCCCACTGCGCACTACGCTATGGGCGGCATCCCCACCGATATTGATGCGCGCGTGGTCATTGATCCACAGTGGACGCCGCTGCCCGGCTTCTACGCGGCGGGCGAGGTAGCCTGCGTCTCCGTGCATGGCGCGAACCGCCTGGGAACGAATTCGCTGGTAGACCTGATCGTCTTTGGCCGGCGCGCCGGCAAACACATGGCGAAGTTTATCAAGGAAAGCTCGCACGCGCCACTTCCACCTGAGCCAGAGAGCTACTCGCGCGAACTGGTCAGCACTATGTTTGCGTCCACCGGCGGCGAATCGGCGGCGCGTATTCGCTCCGCCCTGCAAAACGAGATGGACGAGAAGGTCTTCGTCGAACGCGACGAGAAAGGCTTGCAAGAAGCGCTCGACACGCTGGACCGCTTGCAAGACACCTATACGCGCGTGCAGTTGCAGGACAAAGGCAAGAAATTCAACACCGAACTGGTCGAAGCCATTGAGCTAGGCTTCTTGCTCGAGTGTTCCGAGGCCACCATTCACGGCGCGCTGGCGCGCCAGGAGAGCCGCGGAGCGCATTACCGCACCGATTACCCCCATCGCGACGACGCCAACTGGCTCAAACACACCCTGGCCTACAAAGGCGCCAAAGCCCATGACGTGCGGCTGGACTTCAAGGACGTGCAGATGGTCGATGACCCGGTATTCGTACCCAAAGAGCGCAAATACTAATGGAGGGACGCGATTCATCGCGTCCTCGCACCCTTACGCCCGTTCAAAGAGGAGTTTTTTCATGAATGTACTGATGCGCATCAGACGCTTCGATCCCGACAAGGATAACAAGCCGTATTGGGATGAGTTTCGTGTTGAAATGGACCCCATCGATCGCCTGTTGGATGCCCTGAATACCGTCAAGTGGACCATGGACGGGACGCTCACCTATCGTCGTTCGTGCGCCCACGGCGTATGCGGCTCAGACGCCATGCGTATCAACGGGCGCAACCGCCTGGCCTGCAAAGTGCTCATACGCGACATCGGCAACAAGGTCACGATTGAGCCAATGCTCGGCTACCCTGTCCTGCGAGACCTGGTAGTGGATATGGATGCGTTTTTCGATAAGTACAAATCCATCAAGCCCTACCTGATTACCACCGATTCCGAACCAGGCACCGAGCGTTTGCAGAGTCCAGAAGAGCGCGCCCGCTACGACGAAGGGACCAAATGCATCCTGTGTGGCGCGTGTACCGGCTCCTGCCCGTCTGTCTGGGGCAATCCCGACTGGGTCGGCCCGGCCACCATCGTCAACGCGCACCGCTTCATCTTTGATAGCCGCGACCAGGGCGGCGCGGACCGCCTCGCCATCCTGGGCCAGCGCAATGGCGTCTGGCGCTGCCGCACCATCTTCAACTGCGCCGACGCCTGCCCGCGCGGCATCCCCGTCACCGAATTGATCGAGCAGGTCAAACGCGCCATCGTGTACGGCGGTGATACGAAAGTAGAATAATAATTGTATATGACAACAACCGAAACATGGCAGCATCGCGACATTATCACCAACGGTATCCGCATGCATTACGTAACGCAGGGCGAGGGGCCGCTCGTCGTGTTGCTGCATGGTTTTCCTGAGTTCTGGTACTCGTGGCGTTTCCAGATTCCTGTGCTGGCGGAACATGGCTACAGGGTCGTCGCGCCCGACCTGCGCGGCTATAACGAGAGCGACAAACCGCGCAAGGGCTACGACATGGGTACATTGCTGCTCGATATTGCCGGGTTGGTACATGGCTTGGGGTACAAGAAAGCGGTTATTGTTGGTCACGACTGGGGTGGTGTATTGGCATGGAGCTTTGCTATTCGCTATCCCGCGATGACAGAACGCCTGGTCGTGCTGAACGCGCCACATCCCGGAGCCATGATGCGCGAATTTCGCACGCTCAAACAACTGCGTAAAAGCTGGTATATCTTTGCCTTCCAGTTGCCCTGGTTGCCCGAATTTCTCCTGTTGCGCAACCACGCCAGCGCGATTGGCCGGTTGATACGGGGGGCAGCTTTGCAAAAAGAAGCCTTCCCCGACGAGGAGACGGCCAAATACCGGCAGGCCATGAGCCAACCCGGTGCCATGACCGCCGCCCTCAACTATTATCGGCAGGTATTTCGACATCTCCTAACCAGCTATTCCGGCGGCACCTACGATGTCAACGTTCCCACCCTGTTAATATGGGGCGAACACGACATAGCTCTCGGCATAGAACTCACCACCGGGCTTGAGCGCTGGGTCAAACTCCTCGAGTTCCGGCCCATCCCCGATAGCGGCCACTGGGTGCAGCAAGAACAACCCCAAAAAGTCAACCAGTATATACTGGATTTTCTGCGCGAACCCCCGGCGTAGTCATTGGGCAAATAAAAAAGGCCGGGCCGCAACGCTCCGGGGGGAAGAAGCGTTGCGCGCTCAATTCACAGGGGGCGCGAGAAACCGCGTCCTGGCCATGAAGAGCATTACCCGACCCTCTAGCGGCATAAAGCCGCCAGTTCGAGAGAGGATGTCTTAGCAGCGATAAATTGGCTCACGAAAAAGAGGCATGGCAGCGATTTGATCTTCTGTATCGCGCATTGCCTGCTCTAACCAGAAGGACCCGCAGACACGACACATACCATGTGTGGCCGCGTACAATTTTGGCACAGGATGGAGCGAGGTTCGCTCGCCGTTCTTGTCCATCAGCCGTAAACACCAGGCGCATTGTCTTTGCATACGTTGTTGTTCCCTTCCACATCGAAAATTTTTATGATTCATCTTTCCAGATGTTTTAATCTATTTGACCATTTGGTAGTTTATTGATGACCGTTCTGGTGGGGCGTGACAGTCGGTGTTGGCCAGGAACAGCCGAACCTTGCAGAAATCGTCAAAGCCGTAGTCATCGTATGCTGCGTTTCATCCACTGCGTATATAGTAACGGGAAAATTCCTGCAAGGAACGCTCCAGGAAACTTTGAATTCTCCCCCTCTGGCAGTGAACGGGCCGACTGTCTTTAGCGCATTACTCCCGTAATAATCCACTTTCAGCGAAATACTGTCATTTGCCTGAAAACCTATTCCGCAAATAACAATGGCCATACCTGTATAGCCCGCCGGTAAGCAATTTATAATTGCTGGACCTTGCACTACTGTAGCAGTTACAATTGGTGTCAGAATAGCGCTCGCTGTTGGCGAAGGGGTAATTGCCCCCGCTGTTGGCGTTGACAGGTGCGGGGCCAGGCCGGTTGCATTTGGCTCAGGGTTAGTAAAACCTCCGAAGATCTGTCCCGGATTTGGGATTTGAAACCCGGAATTTACTACTGAATATGCCAGTACAAGTACCGCCGTCATAAAAACCAAGAATAGCGCAAAGGCTGCCGGTACGCTGATGATGCGCACACTTTTTTTATGAGCATTCTGGCGTGTTATCTGCAACCTGCTCTGTGTCTGAAACTTTCGTTTCCGTTTGCCCGTCCACACACTGGTTAAAGGTTCGCCGCTCTGCGCGTGGAGCAACACCTGATTTGATTGTAACTCAGGGTAATAGAGATAACGCGACATATACTGAAGTTGGTCCAGCGCATTGTTACCCGGCGTTAGTCCCTCTCGTACCTTGCTGCAAGACACACATCCAGTCAGAAGATGCTCGTTGATCCGGCTTTTCTCATGCTCAAAACATTGCTCGCGCATGAACGCGAGCAATGTCTCAGGC
>DAHVFL010000124.1 GCA_027316975.1 Chloroflexota bacterium
AAATACAGGATACGTGAAAACGCGAAAAAATACATCGCGCTTTTGGACGATGTGTTATGGTTGACATATGCGTTATAATGGGGCCGTGAGATGATAATTCTACCACAGAATGACAGAATTGCAGCTGCTGTAGGGACGCGATAAATCGCGTCCGCTTCCCCATACAGCACACCAGACGCAACACGCCGGGCGGATGCGATGCATCGCGTCCCTACATTTCATTCATGTGGGCATGATATTTCGTCCTTTATTAACGTGTAGGGAGAATAACATGTAGGGACAGACGATTGGGGAGCGAGGGCGGCGCAAGCGCCCCTACACGATATCAGGGGAAAACCGTTGTAGGGGCGGGGGATGTGGAGAGGATGGGAGGGGGCGCTTGCGCCGCCCTCGTCCCTCATAGCAACCTACCTATTCCTCCGCCCCCAAAACACTCACACGCTGTAATCCCACCGCACCCGCTCGAGCAGGTAGGCGGGGACCTCGTTCATGGGCAGGCGAATCTGCGCCATGCTATCGCGCTCGCGCACGGTAACGGTCGAGTCTTCCAGAGTCGTGAAGTCGATGGTGACACAAAAGGGAGTGCCGATCTCGTCCTGGCGGCGATAGCGGCGACCAATGTTGCTCACTTCATCGTACTGCGAAACCATCAGGCGGCGCAGTTTGGAATGCAGTTCCTTTGCGGTCGTCACCAGCTCTTCCCTGTTCTTTTGCAGGGGCAGCACGGCCACTTTGACGGGAGCGAGCATGGGGTTGAGGCGCAGCACGGTGCGGCCCTCTTTATCCTTGCCCGATGGCGGCTCCTCCTCGTAGGCGTCGATGAGCAGGTTGAGAAAGGTGCGATCCACGCCGCCCGACGTTTCGACGATCCAGGGAATATAGCGTTCTCTGGTTTCGGGGTCGGTATAGCTCAAGTCCTGGCCGCTATACTCGCTGTGGCGCGAAAGGTCCCAATCCTGCCGCCAGTGGATGCCTTCCCATTCCTGCCAGCCCAGTATAGTCTGATATTCGACATCGAAGGCCTGTTTCGCGTAGTGCGCCAGTTCATCCGGCCCGTGCGGGCGGAAACGCAGGCGATCTTTGTGGGTGATGATGCTCTTGTACCACTCGAAACGCCGCTCTTTCCAGTAATCGAACCACTGCTGCATCTCGGATGGGTGTACGAAGAATTGCAAGTCCCACTGCTCGAACTCGCGCTGGCGGAAAAGGAAGTTGCCCGGCGTGACCTCGTTGCGGAAAGCCTTCCCGATCTGGCAGATGCCGAAGGGTATCTGCACCCGCGAAGATTTGAGCACGTTGTCGTAGTCCAGGTAGATGTTCTGGCAGGCTTCACCGCGCAGGTAGGTCTTCATGCGCTCGCCCTCGACCACGCCGATGTAGGTCTCCATCATCAGGTTGAATTTGCGCGGCTCGGTCAGTTCGCCGCCGCACACGGGGCATTTGTTCTGCTTAACATTCTCTTCGGGCAGGTGATCGACGCGAAAACGGCGTTTGCAGTTCTTGCAGTCCACCAGGCGATCAACGAAGTTCTCGACATGCCCGCTGGCCTCCCATACACGCGGGTGCGTGATGATGCTGCCCTCGATGCCGACGACGTTATCGTTGGTTTGCACCATCGACCACCACCAGAAGCGGCGGATGTTATTGCGCAGTTCGACGCCGAGCGGCCCGAAATCATAGATGCCTGAGACCCCGCCATAAATTTCGGAGTTGGGGTAGACAAAGCCGCGCCTCTTGCACAATGAGACGATCTTTTCGATGGGAACATGTGGAGTGTCCCCGGTGGACAGGGTTTGTTCCTCTGTCTGTGTCATGAGTGGATTCCTCCTCAAAAAAATTCCCCGGACGTTTCAACAACAACGTCCAGGGACGAATCCATGCCTGTATGCTGGCCCGGGGCTACAGCGTTGTGCGGCATGATGCGCGGTTCCACCCTGCTTCTTCACCCACGAAGGGATGAAGCCACTCATTCTATCCAGCTCCGAAGCGCCCTTCGCCCGCGTTAGACTGCCGACCTCGCACCACCCGCCGGCTCGCTGCTATCCCTGGCAAGCTACTCCTCTTCATCACCGCTGGAGTATATCTATTTGTTTGTACGCGCGTAGTATACAGGAGTTGGAAGAGAGATGCAAGAAGCGAGCAGAGTTTAGTCGAGAAGAGTGGTAACCCCTGATGCTTTGTTCTCATTTCATGATAAGTTCTCTAACTTCATTGTATCTAAAATAGGGGCCTCTACCTCAGCTTCTACTTTGATAGCTTTATATTCAGGACGCATATGGGTCTAAAGATAGCAATACAAGACTTCCTCTGGTACAATATGGTCAACGTCAATAAGCATTGCCATGATATGAGGAATCACCGTGAGTATCACACTCAACAAACAATCCGCACTATCACAGGATGAAGAGGTTGATCTGCTCATCAGTGCATTACATGCCTGGGGCATTGACTATCTCATTGCCACTACTCAAAACGCGGCTATGAAGAGAGCGGCACGTCGATTGACTCCTGTTGAGCTGATAAGGCGGTTGGCGCGGTGCGAATTGCCGAGAGTGCGCGATGCAAGCATTGCGCTTTTCTTGCTACATCCTGAACTGGCTGATGCCACGCTTGAGGCATATAAGATAAGCGGGCTATCAGATGCCGAGCAGATCACGGTTTTGATACTGGCAACGCTTTATCTCCAACGGTTATGGTCGTTTCGTCTGACAATGGCGCTTGGGCGAGCGTCGAATTTTTCCGAAGAGCGTTTCGCGCATATATGGCAGGATCAGCATTTACCTCTACCTCACTGCCAGTATGGAAGATCGGGCTTAGAAGCTTTACAGGCAAGAGAGCAACAACGACGAGGGCTTGCTGTGAACTTTATCGGAGACTGGCAGAATCAAATCGATCATCTTCTAAAGCAAGAAGAGCCTAAACGCAAACCTGCCACAAACTTTACGGGTTTGATGGCATTGCAAGAAGAGGACGAGCAAGAGGAGTGTAGTGTGATGAGTATGCGTCAAAATGTCACAAAGGCAGATATTGAAAAGTTCCTCAACGCTTTAGGGAAAGCTTATCGCAAGGCTGGACGTTTATACCTGGCAGGTGGAGCGGCCCTGGTACATATGGGGCTGCGTTCAGGCTCTACGCTTGATATCGATGTGGTGATCGAGACGAGCAACGAAGACGAGATGATAACAGCAATTCGACGGTTGGTAGAACAAATGCAGATCAATATCGAATTTGCTTCGCCTGCTGATTTTATTCCTATTCCATCCCAGTGGGCGGCACACGCGAAATACATCGGTCGTTATGGGAAGATCGATGCTTTCTACTTCGATTTATACAGTCTTGCTTTGAGCAAAATCGCGCGCAGCAGTGATCGTGACCTTGTTGATGTCAAACTACTTGTACAACAGCAGTTTATCACGCTCGATGAACTGGATGCAGCATATCAAGAAGTATTGCCTCGCATGGGTAAGCGTCCATACATTAACCTCAATCCTCAGAAATTTACTGAACGTTACAGTGCAGTACGGCAACAATTGCAGCAAGGCTCTTAAAGATTCAAAGCTCTGCATCTTTGCGAGCAAGATTACTGTATAGCCCATTTTTCCACCCGAAAAAGAGAAACAAGACACGCCCCGGCAGGGACGCTGCGCTCCCTGCACACTCGCTTCTACCATTTACCCATTGTTCGTAAAAGTTTCTATTTTAACGAACAACATATGCGATTTTTACATATATTGCCCCAATTAGGAATATTTCTTCATACGGGTACAGGAGCAGGTTAAGATTTCTCAATGCGCAACAGGTACTTTTATGTTACATAAACATGTACCTATGAGGAACCGCCCTTGCGACTGGAGTACTATACATCTTGAGTTATGTTTATCCAAAATACTTCAAGATGTTTCAGAGTGTAGCAGAGTCATTACCTGGCACCAACCGAACTGCTGCACGGACATCATGAATTCCAGTTGAGTCGTTGTACGTATCCCAAAGGAGGAAGAAATAGGATGCACAGGCGATACAAACTCAAAAACGTCGCGCCCGGAGGGCGGCGCAGGCGTTTTTCACCGTTCATGCTGATTGGTCTAAGCGTGCCAGTTGTGCTGGCGATTATAGCATCGGCGGTATTCGTGCTGCCACGACTGGGTTCTCACGCGGCGGCGGTCAACGGCGATTGCTCATTGATTGTGCCTGCTCGACCGCTTTCCGCCAGGGGACTGGCGACGCCGTATCAACTTGTGGCAACCAACGCGGATAATGGGCCGTGCAACGAGGCGAACAAGATGCAGGCGGCTTTTGTCCAGGGAGCGGTAATTGACCCGGCAACAGGACAAATTTCCATATACAACCCGCTTGTAGTAGACCAGGGAACGCGGCCCGCGGCGGCTCCGGTGGTTCCAAAACTGCCGGCCAATGCTGTGGTGGCGCTGTGGTTCGGCTTCAACGGGAACAATCTTACGCTGCGCGGCAATCACGGCAGCTTGAGGCAGGGTAATTGTGTGAATGGCGTGAATGGCTCCATCTTCGGGCAGTTCTCCTACTGTAATGCCCCGGCCTTCTTCCGAACGGCCAACCGGGCCATACGAGCGGGTTTACTGCAACCGCCCGCGCTGGGTACAGCGAAAGATGGACAGCCGTGTCCCTCGGTGCGCGATTTTAGCTTAGTGGACATGGATCAAAGCGATAATGTAATAACTACCTACCTTGTGACCGCCGATGGGCGCACCGCGCAGGTGACCGCTGCCAATATGGCTGCAATGCTAAATACACAAACCCAGGTCAATGGTAGTGATAACCGCCTGCTGGCAGTGGCCCTGGATGGGGCGCTGGGCTGCACACCCTGGATGGCTCCTGACCTTGCCAATCCTGGCAAGATGTTGCCCGCGCTGCCACTCAACGAACTTCAGGCGGCGGCGCAACAGGCCGCTCCCGTTGCGGTTATACCAGCAGGTGATCCGATGGTACTGAATAACAATCAGCCTGATCTAAACAAGGTCAATGCCTACCGCAGGGGTGTCGATCAGCAGACAATAGGGAACTTAGACGCCGCCAGTACGACAACGTATTGCCAGAACATGCTGGCGATTGGACCAGCACGCATACAGCTCGACATGCAGTTTACCCAGGCAAAGGGGTCGCCCGATCCAGCTCTCGCCAATTCGCTCTTTACCTTTCTCGCGCAGCGCTTCGTTGCCAGCTACGGTCCCAATGGGTTGAACTGTGCTGCTCTGCTGAATACGCCCGACCCGGTAGCGGTGACAACCGATGGCAATGGAGTAGCTATCAGCGCGACTTTTAACGCCGGCAACACGAATAACAACGGCAATGCTGATGCTGATGGTGATGCTGATGACAATGGAAACGGCAATGCTGATGCTGATGGCGCTAATAACACACCGAACAACAACCCGGGCGCTACACCAACCGTTCCGGCTACTGACCCAAATCTCGTACCTACAACGGGAGCAACGGATACTACGCCCGTTCCTGCTGCCAGCCCGACCGTGACTCCCGCCACAGATCCGGGTGGAACACCCACAACAGGCCCGGCGGTCACACCAACGGTGGCAGCGGGTAACTGACGTAGCTGTACAGCAAAGAAAGGATACGAAAATGCAAAAGATGGTTCTACCCGGTGAATGGGACAACTCCTCCATACCTCCTCTTCCCAACAGGAGAGGCAGGCGCGCAAAAAAACGCAGGCTCGTAGTCGTCGCAGCAGTAGTATTGCTTGCCCTGGTACTTACCGGCGGGTCTACGCTGGCGCTGTTCAAGTTCAACCCGTCACTTTTAAGCAACACGGTCAATTATGGCAAACAGAAAGGCCAGTACACTACTCAGAACAAAGGGTCTCCAACAACAATGATGATGATGAACAATCAGGGACAACCCGTGACAAGCATCACCAACCTGACTAGAATCTCTGTAGTGGGCAGCACCGCTTTAATCCTTGATGGAAAGGGGAGAACCATTTCTGTTGATGCCAATCCCTACGGCGTGGCTATTGTGCCTGCTGGTATACCAGTCGCTACTACGGCTGGTTCTCTCAAGCCTGGCGATATTGTGGTGACAAACGTGGGCGGGAATGATACCGGCGCTACCCTTGTACGCTTCCCCGCCGGGAAAGGTCCCGGCCTGCTCTTCAATACGATGGCTACCGGCACAAAAGGTCCTGCGCTCGAAGCATTCAATCCATTGACTGGATCGGACTGGGTGGCAAACTTTAGCGCCAACAAAGTGCAGGTATTCAATTCCAACGGCACCCTCAAGGCGACTATTACCAATCCCCTCTTTAATAGGCCCTGGGCCATGGCATCCAATCGTGGAATGCGCAATGCCAGGGATGGGGCGGTCGGCTCGTTCTTTACATCGAATGCTGGTGATGCCACTATCGACCGTATCGACATGATTCCTTCCGGGAAAGGAACGACCTTCCGTGTCTTCCAGATTGGTCAGCTTACGCAGATCAATGGAGGGGCGGAGAACGGCCTGATGTGGGTTCCGTCGCTCCAGCTGGGGGGTCAGCAGTTCTCGGACGTGCTGCTGGCGGTCGACATGGCGAATAATCGTATCGCGGTCTATCCAAACAGCTCCACGATGAACACGACAACCATGCGCTCGACCAACAAAGGGATGACGGCATTCCAGGGTAAGCCCTTGAATTCGCCGAATAGCCTGACGGTCAATCCATTGAATGGAGACATCCTGGTGACAAATGGAAATGATAACAACCTGGTTGAACTGAACCTGGCAAAGGGGAAGGCTGTAGGGACGCGAGCGCTTGACAATGTGCCGGTCGATGCTCAATCGGGCAACGGTTCGGCGCTGGTGGGCCTTGCTGCTGCTACAGATGCGAAGGGCAACCTGGAAGTCTTCTTCGTTGATGATAATTTGAACACATTGAATGTGTTGAGTGTGTAGTTTTGCAGGGAGCCGGGTACAGGGTTTACGCTTCCAGCAGTTCCGCGCGTTTATTGCGCAAAAACTGCGCAATTTCTGTCGGTTCTTCCTTTTCGAGTGCCATGCGTTTCAAATCGGCCAGTACCTGGCTCCATTGTTCGCGATGCACCATGTAGCGAGAGTCGCGACTAACGAGGTCTTCAAAGATGCGGCGTTCCAGTTCGTGCCAGGTGGAACGGTCGCGCCCGTCGATGTCGCCGCCTTCGGGGATGTAGTCGCGGTCGTTGGTGTTATTCTCGATACGCGCATAGAGCGGCTCGAAAAGGTCATACACCAGTTTTTCCATGTAGGGTATGTCCAGCGAGCCAGCATCAAAGGCCAGCGTGCCGGTAAGCTGAACCTGTACCAGGGGACGCAGCGCATCCCCTTCGTAGCGGGTGCGCTCGCGGCGGCAGTGTGTATCGAGACGGTTATAGACTTCGTTGGGTTCGCTCAGCCCATCCACGCGCACTTCGAGGCGAGCGAAGGGACGACGTGTGCTCACAAGGTGGGTGGCATGATGCTTCGAGGAACGCTCATCGTCGGATTGCGTAGTGTTGCTATCGATTTCAACAAAATAGTAGCCGCGATCCTCCCAGGCGGCCTCTTCCGCGCCGCACGTTTCGGTTGAGCCAGGATTGTATATCCAGTCATCAAACTCATACGGTTTATGCACATGGCCGAGGGCCAGGTAATCGACATGGCGACGCAGCGATTGGAAATGGGCCATAGTTGGCAAGCCCTGCACGCGAGGCACTACGCCATCTACGCCGGTGTGCATCATCAAGAGGCGGTATTCGATACCGGCGGCTTCTTCTTCCGGGCGAGTCGCTTCCAGCGCCTGCGCCAGGCCCTCGATACTGCGAGCGGTGGCGGCTCCCTGCCAGGGCAGTCCATACACGCGCACCTTGCCATCGAGTACATCCATATGCGAACCAGCCATCGTGGATTGTTCCCAGGACGCGATAACCGGAGCGCCATCACGCATCCTGGGACTGAGCAAGGTCAGATACTGTTCGTGACATAAAAACTGTAACCATGATATGCCTTCACGGTAATAGCTGCGATCATGGTTGCCCTCGATGGCGATGACCGGGATGCCCTTTGTTTTCAGCTTCTTTAATCCCTCGATGGCATGAATAAGCGTCAGGGCATCGATGGCGCGTTTATGAAAGAGGTCGCCGGCAATTACCAGAAAATCAGCTTCGCGGTACAGGGCATCATCAACGATATCCCAGAATGCCCGGCTGAAATCATTAAAACGCTCGCGCACGCCGTATTGTTCATAACCGAGATGGGTATCGGCAATATGGATAAAAGAAGCTTTCATAGTTGTTCTCCAATGTATTAAATGAGTATTTTCTCGTGTTCGTAATCATCCTGGTGAATTGTAACGCCACCATCAGTCATATGTTGTCACCCTGAGCGCAGCGAAGGGTCTGTTCGCCGGACGCAGTAAAGGGATGACAGAATCGGCTTTGCTCGTTCACATTCATCAGGGTCATTGCCATCCTTTTAATGCGGTCCCGTCATGAGCGCGCGTACAGCCGCCGCGACCAGCACCAGCGAAATAATGCTGAACAGGAGCATGTCCCGCCGGGGATTTTTGCCGCCGGTGGTATAGGTGACGCCTACCGGGATAGCCAGGGCAACGATGGCTCCGTAGACGAAATGCAGGTAAAAAAGTCCAGTACCGGTACCAGGTTGCTGTCCCAGCAATAACAGGATAACGCCGAATAACGCCTGCAAAAAGCCGACAACCGCCGTAAAAATAAGGGCAATGCGCCAGGGTCGAATAATGGTCTGCTTCTTCATAAAGAAGAGGATGAGACCCCAGACGCCCGTTACTGTACCGGCAATCAGGATCAATATCGCGTTAAAAAAGTGCAGGCTATTGATGAACTCTACCATACGATGCCTCTGAACGCCTGAAAGCGTTCGTATCTTTCCAGGTTATTCTTTTCCGAGCTTAGAATAGCGGTTATTCTGAGCATACCTACTATAACGCATCTCTTCTGTTGGAACAAGAGGCGAGATTTCCTGGAACCTTTTTTGCGTTGATGGCGTCTATAGTCGCAGGTGGATCTACCATGAATATGCAGACCGATAGGCTCCATATCGAATCATGTGGCAGGGCCGGTTCCATAGTGATCCCCCTGACCTAACCGTTCCGCCCCCCTTCGTAGAGACGCGGGTGAATGAGCGGATAGGTGGGGACCCTTGTGGGCGTCCTCGTCGCTGCATACCAAAACTCACCAACGCGACAATGAGGACGAAATGTTCATCAGCACGAAGGACGCCCACAAGGGTCCACCCCTCCACCCGTCATCCACCCGCGTCCCTACTTTTCTAGCGTCTGGCGCATGTATTCACGGAGGCCAGGGGCAAGGTCGGGACGCTTAAGGGCAAACGAGATTGATGTGGTGAGCAGGCCCAGAGGTGTACCTGTGTCTAAACGGTCGCCAGTGAAACGCACGCCATAGCACTTACCGGCTCTAGCCTGCATTTCTATGGCATCCGTAATCTGGATTTCCCCACCTCTTCCAGGTGGCGTTTTCTCAAGCAGGGGGAAGATACCGGGCGTGAGCACATACCGACCATAGGCGCCTAGATTCGATGGAGCTTCTTCCAACGCAGGTTTCTCGACGACATGCGTGACTTTCAACGCTCCTTTCTCCAATTCTTCAACGGCGGCAATGCCATAGGTCGGGATAACTTCCGGCGGCAGCGGCACCAGTGAGAGTACTGAGCCGCCGTATCGCTCATACACCTCGATTAATTGCGGCAGGCAGGGCGTCTCAGGCGAAACGATAATGTCGCCCAGCATGACGATGAACGGCTCATCCCCCACCAGTTCTTTCGCGCACAAAATAGCGTGCCCCAGACCCAGTGGCTCTGACTGGCGCACAGATGTATACACAGCCATCTCTTGCAGCGCGCGCAGTTCCGCCAGTTCTTTGTGCTTGCCCTTGCGTTCCAGGGTAAACTCTAACTCAGGGAATGAGTCAAAGTGATCTTCTATGCTCCGTTTACTGCGGCTGGTGACGAAAATAATCTCTTCGACTCCCGCGGCCACGGCCTCTTCTACAATATATTGTAATGTTGGTTTATCGACGATGGGCAGCATTTCTTTGGGTATGACCTTGCTGGCGGGCAATACCCGCGTCCCCAGCCCCGCCACCGGCAACACCGCTTTCCGAATTTTCATGAACCCTCCTCAGCGCTACATATCTCTATCCATTGTAGCTGCTTCTATTGTAAGGGATTGACCGGGCGAGGGCAAGCCTGGAATAAAGCCATCCAGCGTGACTAGACATGGCGACCGCAAGGAAGACACCGGGTTGCGCCTGGATGTGTATGACACACTCCAGGCCGGTCGTTGCGCTGCTCCATGAAGTTCCTTTTTTGATGTTCTGGGGAAAGTATAGCGCTGTTCATCTCATCGTACAATCGGCTACAGAGAGGATAATACGATACTGCAAAATTGTCCTTGTCATGCATGGAAGAGCGTGCTATACTAGCGGCGTGAGAACAGCACGTCGGTGTAGCTCAGTGGATAGAGCGAGGCTCTCCTAAAGCCTAGGCCGGGAGTTCGATCCTCCCCACCGACGCTAAATCTTTTTTCATATTCCATTGGAGATACCAGACGAACAAAAGGCCATCCACTTTATGCGATGGATGGCCTTACTATTTATCACACACGCTTCATTCGTTTGAGTCAGGAATGACATTGCTCAGCGCGAGGCTACTGCCAGAGAAACGTCACGCCGGGGCCTGCGGTAAACTCTACATACGTGACGGACGAGGGATAGGCGCCCCAACTCATATTGCTGGTGATGACGTGGCCATCGCTGAGAATTCTCTCGACAACCCCGGTATGTCCCAGGC
>DAHVFL010000125.1 GCA_027316975.1 Chloroflexota bacterium
TGTCTACACTCACCCGCAGCGCAGCCAGATCTTTCGCAGCCTGGGCGACAAGCCCAACACACAAATTGACATATTCAAACAGCAACTGCTCCCAGGTGACAGGCTCCTGGCCTGTTGCGACGGTTTATGGGAAATGGTGCATAATCCGCAGATCGAAAGCGTCTTAAACACCGCGCCCGACCCACAAACCGCATGTCAACAACTAATCGACTTTGCAAACGACAATGGCGGCGAAGACAACATCACCGCCGTCATCGTCTATGTACAATAAGCTATTAGCAATATGGTATACTACGTCAAGCCCATATGCTTTGAAAGGAGCTTTATACTATGCCCGGTGAAGTAACGCTGGCGCACCAGGTGGGAAAAGAATTTATGCCCGTTACCGGTGGCAGTCAGCTTGCATATGTCCTTTTGGAGGCCAAACCGACCGAAATGATGGCTCAGGTGAGAATGCCGCTCAACTTTGCCCTCGTGCTCGACCATTCCGGCTCCATGAAAGGCGCAAAACTAAAAAACGTCAAAGAAGCGGTCAAAATGCTCATCAATCGCCTGGAACCCACCGACTACGTCTCGGTGGTCATCTTCGACGATACCGCCCAGGTCATTATCCCCTCCATGCCGGCCAACGACAAGCCCGGTATGACGGCGGCCATTGACCAGATCCGCGACGCTGGCGGCACCACCATGTCGCTTGGCATGATCCAGGGCCTCAATGAACTGCGCCGCTGGAACATCCCCAACGCCATCAACCGCATGATTCTCTTAACCGATGGCGTCACCTATGGCGACGCGCAGCGATGCCGCCAGCTTGCCAGCGACGCCGCCGCCGTCGGCATCGGCATCTATCCTCTTGGCATCGGCTCCGACTGGGACGAAGACTTGCTGGATGTCGTGGGACAAACTAGTGCCAGTGGGCAACCCGCCGAATTTATTCGCGACCCCTCGGACGCCCTCAACGTCTTCCAGCAGCAGATGCAAAGCGCCGTCAATGTCGCCCTGCGCAACGCCAACCTGATTTTGCGCCTGCCCGTTGGCGTCAGCCCCAAAAAAGCTGTCCTGGTCTTGCCCTTCATCAAAGACCTGGGCCAGGGCGTGCTTTCAGACCGCCAGATTTTCATCCCACTGGGCGACCTGGAGAAAGACAAGCCCCAGTCTGTCCTGGTCGAATTGATGCTCGACCCACGCCCGGAGGGACTCTTCCGCATCGGACAGGCCGAGCTGACCTACGACGTGCCGATTGCCGGCCTGGTCGGCGAAAGCGTGCGCGAAGACATCAAAGTCAACTTCACAACAGACGCGGCCAAAGCAGCAGCCGTGAATCCCGTCGTGATGAACTTCGCGGAAAAGGCTAACGCGCATCGCCTGGTCACGCGCGTGCTGGACGAATACAAGCGCACCGGCAAAGCCACCACCCGCCTGACCCCCAACGTCACGCGCGTACTGGACGAAGAAACCCAGGCCGCGCTGGAACAGATCAACCAGGGTCAGCAAATATCGCAAGACCAGGTAAAATCAATTGGCAACAAAACACGCAAACTAACACAACGCCTGGACGACATTTTGCCCTGAAAATAGGGCAGAACGCAGCCCGTACAGGGTAGGGGCGGGGCTTGTCCCCGCCCTGGTAAACACCCCTGGCACACAGGTAAACACTCTAAATTGTTTTTAGGAGGATAAAGTATCATGACAGTACGATGTTCTTTAGGCCACGAAAATCCCGATGGATCTCTTTTCTGTGACGAGTGCGGCGAGCCTCTAGCCAGCGGCGCGCCCGTTGCCGCGCCCGCCGCAGCGCAGGACGCCGGCAGCCAGGTCTGCCCATCCTGCGGGGCCACCAGCCCGGCAGGAGAATTGTTCTGCTCCAACTGCGGCAGCCCCCTCGGCAGCGCTGCTCCGACCCCGGCAGTAGCAGCCGGCGCGCCCGACTTCACCCCGGCCCCGGCAGCCGCGCCAGTAGCAACAGCCGCCCCCGCGCTCACCGCTCGTCTGATCGTCGAAGCCGATAACCAGGAATTTGACCTGAGCGGCAAAGACATCATAGTGATCGGTCGCGAAGACGCCGTCAGCAACATCTACCCCGACGTAGACCTGACACCGCATGGCGGCGAAGAAGGCGGCGTTTCCCGCCTTCACGCGCGCATCTTTGTCGAGAACGGCCAGTACATGCTCGAAGACGAGAATAGCACCAACTTTACCTTTCTCAATCGCCAGAAACTCGCGGGCAAATCCCCCGCCGTCCTCCACGACGATGACGAAATCAAACTCGGCCGCGTCCTCCTGCGCTTCAAAGAAGCCTAGAGAGGTACAAATTGCCCTGCGATTGACAGCGTGTTGGCTAAACGCTATAATCTACAGGAAATCAAAAGTGGAGGAGAAACAGGGTCTCTATGAAACGAACCTGGCAACCCAAGCGCATTCCGCGCAAACGTGAACACGGGTTTATGAAGCGCATGTCCACCCGCAACGGGCGTCGTGTGCTTAAAGCCCGCCGCGCCAAAGGGCGTTGGAAATTGACTGTCTAACGTAGTATCTATAGTAGCGACGACTCCTTCCTTACAGAGTAGGGGCGGAGTGGAGTCGGGTTGGGCGGGAACCCTTGCGGTCGCCCTCGCACCTCTCCTCCTGTGCGGTCGTCCTGGAAAATGAAGAGTGGCGCTCAAACGTGCGGCGCGTCTCCGCAAAAGTGGCGATTTTCAGCGGGTTCGGCAGCAGGGACGCAGCATGTCATCCCGGCTGCTCATCCTTGCGTGGAGTCCAAACGATATCGGGCGACCGCGCATCGGCTTCGTTGTGAGTAAACGCATCGCGAAGCGCGCCGTTGAGCGCAACCACCTGAAACGCCTGCTCGGTGAAGCGGCGCGCGCGTGCTTACCCGGCTTACTCCCCGGTATAGACATCGTGTTCAGCGCCAGAAATGCGGCCAGCTCCGCTACCCTTCAAACTCTTGCGGGCGACATACGTATATTGTTACAACGGGCAAAGCTGCTTACAGCCCCACCCGGCACAACTAACCAGATATCGTAAATTGAAATACACTTTTTTTCGTAGTAGGGTACGGGCGGCGGCTCTGCCCCCGCCCTGGTCATCCGTCGTAGTAGGGTACCGGCGCGGGCTTGTCCCCGCCATGGCAACTTATGGGGCTTGCCCCCACCCTGCTCTCATCGAGGAACACACAAGGACATCGACAGTGAAATACATCGCACTTTTCCTTATTCGTCTCTATCAACGCACCCTGTCGGTGGTATTACCCTCATCGTGTCGCTTTACACCCTCATGTTCTCACTATGGATATGAGGCCATTCAGCGTTTTGGCTTTTTTCGTGGTGGATGGATGACCGTCAAACGCATCGGTCGTTGTCATCCATTCTATCATGGCAATCTTTATGATCCAGTCCCAGAACGCCTGGCAGACTAGATCGAGGAAGACAGGAGATAACTCGTGTTAAGTCAGTTGGGCAACTTCTTTTATATCATCTTTACTCAACCCATACTCAATGGATTGATGCTGCTGGATCAGCTGTTAGGCGATTTTGGCCTATCTATTATCCTGCTTACCATACTGATACGCCTGATTTTGTTCCCGCTCACACTGCGGCAACTCAAGTCTACCAAAGCAATGCAGGCTATCCAACCGTTGATTGCGGATGTAAAGAAACAATACCCCAAAGATCAGCGCGCGCAGCTTGAAGCGACGCAGGCCATTTACAAAGAATATGGCATCAATCCTGCCGCCGGTTGTCTGCCCCTGTTCATCCAATTACCCGTACTCTACGGCTTATTCAACTCGCTCAATACAGTGCTGCGAACACCCAACCTCCTCAACATTAACAGTGCCCTCTATCCATTCCTACCCCATTTCACCAGCTTGCCAGATGCAAACCTGAACTGGCTTACTTTCATAAATCACAGCTGGTTCATTAACCTGGGCGCGCCCGACCCGACGCGCATTCTGCCTATACTGGCCGGTGTAGCCACCTTCATCCAACTGCGCATGTCCCAGCCGCGCGCCGCAGCCGCTACAAAGAACGCCATGTCCCAGCAGATGCAAATGATGCAGTATATCATGCCGGTTATCACCCTCGTCTTTGCCTGGAGTTTTCCCGCCGGCCTGGCGCTTTACTGGACCACCACCTCGGTCTTCAGCATGGTGCAGCAATACTTCGTCACCGGCTGGGGTTCCCTGTTCACCAAACCAGATTTCCTGTCGGGGTTCAACAAAAACACCACCGCCAATGCCAAAAGTAAGAGTTATACGGGCGACCAGCGCAAAGAGACACGCATCGTTGAAGCGAGCAAATCGTCAGAGAACGGCAATCTCTCCACCGATGGGCCGGCGGGAAGCAAGCTGTCAACGTATGCGAACGGTTCTAACGGCAACGGCGCAAGTAGCGCATCGTCTGCCCGCCGCCGTGGACGGCCTGGCAGCGCATCCGCCCGCCGCCGTAACAACGTCCCCAGGCGCAATCCATCACGAAGTTAGCAGGCCATCGAGCGTCATCCATGCTCATAGAGAGAAATAAAGGGAGGCAATAAACAGTGGAAAGTATAGAGGCCAGTGGCAAAAGTGTCGAGGACGCAGTTTTACAGGGATTGGCTCGTTTGAAAAAACGCCGCGATGAAGTTGAAGTCGTCATCTTGCAAGAGCCTGCCCGCGGCGCTTTCGGCATCGGCAACAAAGAAGCCCGCGTCCGTGTCAATGTGCGCCCGGCTCATGTAAGCGCCGTAATCACTCCTGAAATGGCTGATGCCCTGCTTGGCCCCGACGAAAACGAACTCGAAGATGAAGTATTCGAGGATGACGACGAGGCCGAGTTTGAAGATGACGAAGGCGAAGAAGGCGACGACGACGAATTCGACGACGACGAGTACGAGGATGCTGAAGGCGAGGAATTTGAGGAGGGCGAATTAGCCCCGGCACAATTCTCTTCCCCCCTCTCTTCCCAGTTGCCAACCTCCGCCATCGCCGGTATTCTCTCCAACATGGATGACATCAGCGTGGCCGAAGGCGAAATGCAAGAGGTCGAAAACCCCAGCAACGAAGACGTGCAAATTACCGTCGATGTCTTGCAGCATATTTTACAGTACATGAACATTCGCGCCGTTGTCCAGGTGCGCTCTACCAGCCCGCTGACACTTAATATCCAGGGTATCAACGAAAACCTGGGGTTGCTCATCGGACGACGCGGCGAAACCCTCGCGGCGCTACAACTCCTGGTCAGTCTGATTGTAGGGCATCGCACGAAGCATCGTATGCGCATCACCATAGACGCGGAAAACTACCGCGAGCGCCGCGAAGAAAACCTGCGCTCGCTCGCCTTGCGCGTCGCCCAGCAAGTGCGCAACTACCGCCGCTCTATCGCCCTCGAAGCCATGCCACCGCATGAACGCCGCATCGTCCATATCGCCCTCGCCGAGAGCAAAGACATCAGCACCGAAAGCATCGGCGAAGGCGACGAACGCCGCGTCGTCATTTCTCTAAAACGTCCCGGTCGTTAAACGCCATAGTCAAATTCCATCCAGGGGAGGACTTTCACTGGTCGGTGTTTTAGGAAAGCAGCCAGAGCGGTGAGCAGCTGTCATCCTGAGCGCAGCGAAGGATCTGCGCTCAGGATGACAGGCTCTTCTGGTGCGTTTCAAGACACCCCCCGGTAAAAGCCAGAGGAGGATGCATTGTCTTCTATATTTCATCTTCCTCATACCGGGAACCCGCCTGATTTCCTCACCATCGGCCACATCACCCGCGATGTTCGTCCCAACGGTGACTTCGCGCTCGGCGGCACCGTAACTTTTGCCGCCCTCACCGCCTACCGTTTAGGATTAGCCGCCGCCATCGTAACCTGCGCCAGACCCGAATGGCTAGAATTCATACCAACCCACCTGCCTGAGATCGGAGTGGCCGGGCATACATCACCCGAAACTACCACCTTCGTCAACACCTATCACGAGGGCTTCCGCACCCAGTTTCTCCAGGCCAGAGCCGGCGAACTAACCAGCGAGGATATTCCCGCGCCCTGGCTCGATGCCTCCATCATCTTATTCGGCCCCCTTGACCAGGAGTTCACACCCGCCTTGATCCGTCACCTTCCACGTCGCCCAGGCTCAATCGTGGCAGCAACTCCCCAGGGCTGGCTGCGCCGCTGGGACGACGCAGGCCGCGTCTGGCCCTCGCCCTGGATAGCCGCCAACGAGGTCTTACCCCTGCTGGATGTGCTTATCCTCAGCCACGACGACTTACTACCATTCGCCGGTGGCAACCGCGCCGACGCCGACGCCATCCTTGCGCAATGGAGTACCCAGATCCCCCTCTTAGTAGCCACCGACGGCAGGCACGGCGCAACCCTTTTCCAGCGCGGCCACAGGGAAACCTTTCCCGCCTACCCGGCCATAGAAGTCGATCCTACCGGCGCGGGCGATGTCTTTGCCACCGCTTTCCTGGTTCATCTCCACCACCATAAAGACCCGCGCCAGGCCGTAGATTTCGCCAATTGCGTCGCCTCCCTCTCCATCGAACAAGAAGGCATCGCCGGCATCCCAACACCGGAACAGGTACAACAAAGAATGCAACAATAAAGGAGGTGATACCCGCACAGTGCATCACCTCTTTCTTATACCTCGCGAGCGGGTTTGATGCTCATTTCGCCTTCCACAATGAAAACGATACGTTCGCACACGTTTGAGCAGTGATCGCCAACGCGCTCCAACTTATGAGCAATCCAGAGCAGATAAGTGGCGCGTTGCAAGACGCGAGAATCGCTTTGCAGAGCAGGTATAGCGCGCCCCCCTTCCAGCATGTTCATCAGATCATGCCGCACCAGGTGATAGCGCACATCTACCACATCGTCTTCTTCCCAGATATAGCGAGCCGCCGCCGCATCGTGCCGCGCGAAGGCATCCATTGTTCCCTGCAACACGCGCCGCGCCTCCTTCCCCAGTTCAAACATCCCGTGCATCACAGACGCCTCTGTGATTTCAATAGAGTCAGACACAGCTTCTTGTGCATTCACTTTCACCACGCTTGACGCGCCATTCGAACCGGAACTACGCAGGGGCGTCATACGCAGGATAATCTGCGCAATCCCCGCCGCTCCATCGCCCGTGCGCTCCAGATCGCCCGCGATAGAGAGCGCAGATGTGAGATAGCGCAAATCACGCCCACCGAGCGGCTGTTGTAACGTTAAGAGGCGAATTGTATGTTCCTCAATAGCGGCTCGCAGGCTATCAATCATCGCGTCCGCCTCAATCACCATACCCGATGTCGCCAGATCGCCCGTCTCTAATGCTTCAAGCGCCTTCCCCAGCGCATCATCCACCAGCGAGCCAAGTTTGATAATCTGATCAGTCAGGTCTTGCAGTTCTTTATCTAAGATCGTTCTTGCCATAGCATTGCTCCTTTCGCCCGGCTTTCCTGATCACAATGTACCACATTTCTCGCAGAAAAGATAGAGTCATATTGTAAATACTCGTTCTATTCCTAAAGGATTAGTGCTATAGATAGAGCTATTTGACAGCCCTATGGCTGTGATGTTACATTACATCGTAACTTGACGTTCAAGTTCAAACCAGAAAGAACGGGAATCTTCATGTCAACGAAACGACTCCTGGGCATCTTTGCCCACCCCGATGACGAGGGAACAACGAGCGGCGCGTTGCTCTATTATAGCACGTTAGATATTGAGACAGGCCTGGTGTGCGCCACACGCGGCGAAGTCGGCGAAATCGCCAATCCCGCCTTAGCCACGCCGGAAAACCTGGGCCAGGTGCGCGAAAGCGAGATGCGCGCCGCGGCTGAAGTAATTGGCGTCCGCAACCTGTGGTTCCTGGATTATCGCGATTCAGGCATGGCTGGCACGCCCGCTAACTCGGACCCGCGCAGCCTGGCACAGGCGAGCGCAGCCGGTGTAGTAGGCAAACTGGTAGCGATCATCCGCCAGTTCCGTCCCAGCGTAATGGTAACATTTGATGAAACCGGCGGCTACGGCCATCCCGACCACATCGCCATCTATCGTCACACCACCAGCGCCTTTTACGCGGCAGCCGATGCCGTGCAATATCCCGAACACGGCCCCGCCCACATGGTCTCGAAACTGTACTACACCTCATTTCCGCGCAGCTTCATGCGCCAGATAGGTGAATACATGCGCGAGCAGAACCACCAGGGTTCGTTCAGCCGCCTCGACCCCGAAAAACTGGGTATGCCTGACGAACTGATCGATGCCCGCCTCAACGTAGAACCCTGGCTCGAAACCAAAAACCGCTCCTGGGCCATGCACCGCACCCAGATGGACCCCAACAACGCCATGGCGCGACTCCCCGCCGAATTTCAGCGCAAATGGCGCATGTTCGAGTACTACCAGCTGGCCGCCACCCGCGTCGGCCCCGACATCGCCGGAGAAAACGACCTCTTCGCGCGAGTATAAAAATCGAGTTCTGTAGTAGGAAGATGATACGATACGCCTGACAGGTGATTAAACAAGGAGGAATAGAACAATGGGCAGTAGACTATACAAATTGGATGATGGGACTCTGGTAGAAGTAGAGACGCAGGATAATGCGAGACAAATCTCGGTTGATGTAGCAGGTAAAATAGAGACGACATTTGAGAAGAGTATCAAGCCAGTTCTTCAAAAAACTTGCACGTCTGTTTCGCAGGCGATGAAAGAAATACGTGAAGGCGTGAATCTCGAACAAGTCGAAATAGAGCTGGGACTAAGTTTTGAAACTGAGGGGAACCTCTATATCACAAAAGCCACAGTGGGAGCCAACATTCTTGTCAGAATGACCTTGAAATAATGATGACAGGCGGCAGAAGGTGGGTTATATGCAACAAAAAAAAGATGCGCTACTCTCAACAGTTCGCATCATAGGCGTCGTTTCGCCTGATAATGAAATGACGTTAGGGACAGGATTTGCCTTGCACCGGGATGAGCAACAAAGCTATACCTACATTGTCACATGTGCTCATGTTATCGAGGCTGAAACAAGTAAGGGGAAAGCAGAAAAAATAAGGGTCGATAGTCTATATGGAAAGCGAGATGCTGAGATCATTTCGATTGGCTCGCGAATAGACCTTGATCTGGCTATTCTCGCCGTAGAAAACTTGAATAATCTTCCCCTCTTATCTCCTTCGAGCCATATTACAGAGAAAATGCCCGTAAAAATCCCTGGCACTCAACTTATAACCGAGGCGAAAATCCCTAAAACTGAAACAGTAGAAGGGCATTTGGGAAAAACTATCCGACTGGGAAGGTGGCGTGAGTCCTGGATAATTGAACAACTGGATAGAAAGGAATTGCAGGGATATAGCGGCTCACCAGCCATTGATCTCAATGACAACGTGTTCGGTATAGTAAGTACCGAACAAGGAGAAGGATGCATTGCTCTCTCTCTAAGCGTTTTGAAAGATTTATCGATCAAAGACGGTGAGCAAAAGCACACTTCTCTCAACCAATTCATAAGCCAGTTGCCCGGTAATATTACTTCTAAAAGTGATGGCGCAGAGCAAGGAAAAAAACCTGTCATGGATACTACTTCATCAAGTTCAGGAACTACCGATGCCATTGAAGTCTTCTTTTCCTATGCTGAAAACGACAAAAATATGTTGAAGGAATTGCTTAAACAAATGAGCATTTTGAAGCGCCTGAATTATGTGAACGACTGGTATGAAGGCATGCTTGCTCCAACCGCCGGACAGATACCTACAGAACAAGTCATGCAGCATTTAAACTCGGCAAAGATCATCATACTGCTCATCAGCCCTGACTATATGTACTCGGAAGAACTCAATTCGATACACGTTGAGCGAGCAATGCAAAGGCATCTGTCTGGAGAAGCTACCGTAATTCCCGTACTATTACGCAGTATTGATTATTGGAAAGAAGCTCCTTTCGGCAAATTGCTCGCTATTCCTCGTAACGGTAAACCCATCAACAAGTGGTCAGATAAAGACGAAGCCCTTGCCGAGGTCGCAAAAGAGATACGGGGAGTGGTAAATAATTTGAGACAGAAAAAAGCACATTAAGTTATATTCTTACCGCCTCCCCAGCTTCGCCAGCACCGCGTCCCTCACCAGACCCACCTCCTCGACGCGCAGCAATAACACGCCGCCAACATAGACCATACTCGCGACACCACCCGCAACTATGACCGTCAATACGTCGCCGGACAAACGGTTCAGCGCGAAAAGGCCGGCATTGCCGAGCAACAATTGCAGACCCCATGCCACAACAAACATCAAAGCGGCAGCCAGCACAATCTTAAGAATGGTCGGAATAGTCTCGCGCACGCGAATGCTGCCGATAGCCTTACGCAGCACAATGAACAGGATAATGGCGTGCAACGAGTTTTGCACCGTATTGGCAAAAGCCAGCGCGGGCATACCGATAGTTGTATAAAAGGGCAGCGCCACCAGCAAATACCCTCCTATACTCACAACCCCAACCGCGACCGGAATAAACGTGTTCTTACGCGCATAAAACGCCGCGATCAAGAGCTGGTCTATCGCCACAAACGGCAGTTGGTAGGCATAGTTTTGCAGCGCCAGGGCCGTGCGATCAGCATCGAATTGCGCGAAGCGATTGTGACGGAAGAGCAGGTCAACGATGGGCTGGCGCAGCACGATCAGGCCAACCGCCGCCGGAATCATCAACAGCAGGCCGATGCGAATACCGAGCAGCAGCGTCTGCTTGAAACGCTCGCTATCTCCATTACGCGCGTGTTCCGTCAGCGTAGGCAGCACCGCAAAGGAAAGCGCGGCAGCCACCAATCCCACCGGAAACTGGATCAGCG
>DAHVFL010000126.1 GCA_027316975.1 Chloroflexota bacterium
GTTTACTGGTATATTCTGCAAGGTGGGCGATTGCCGCGGTTTGAGAGAAGGCGCCGGGGCGAAGCCTGACAACAGGACAACAGTAAGACTGTACAAAACTGTAATACGGATGAGTATGAAAATACCCAGATTCACCTTGTGAAGTGACGATGGTGTTGAAATTGCTGGCATGGTATCCTTTTCTCCGCCGACCGGATCGTTGCAGATCATGGCGTTCAGGTCTGCTCAGGTGGAACAATATGCATAACATTGACATATAGCTATACAAAGCAGTCTAGCAGGCAAAAGTGGAGAGCCAGTTGCGAAGACATGAACGGTTGGTTGAGAAACAAGCAAGCGTTGTTATGATTTGATAACAACGTGGCATTTTTTATTCCGAGTAAAATGTATCGAGAGACCTGTGTGTCTGAGGAAGATGTGGATGTAGAGAGGAATTTTTAAAGAACGATGATTGACCACTATTGGAAGATATTGCTAAAACGATGGAAGCTGATCGTTATCTGCTTTATAGCAACAGGGCTGGCTGTATTCGTCGTCAGCACGCTTATGACTCCGTTGTATCAATCGACGGCCCTGGTTCAGGTTGCTGTTAGTTCAAACAGCGGTCAAGCTGACATCAATGGTTTACTGGCGAGCGACCAGCTTGTGCAGACGGAGGCGCAACTGGCTGTGAGCGATCCGGTGCTGCGCGAGGTTGCTTCACACTATCCAGGGCTTTCGGTGGACCAATTGGCGAAAAATACGAGCACTTTGGTCAAAGCCAATACCCAGTTGTTTCAAATCGATGTGCTTGATGCGAGTCCGATGAGGGCGGCGGCTCTTGCCAACGATATTGCCAGCACATTGATTAAGCAGCAAACCCAGGCTTCCCAGCAGCAAAATACCCAGTCGCAGCAACAAATTCAGCAGGACCTCAATCAAACAGAACTGCAAATCGTGAGTGTATCCGGTCAGATAGCTGCGCTGAAGGCAAAGAATGGCAACGGAGCGCAGATCAGTACCCTGCAAGTGAAGTTGAGTAGTTTACAGCAACATTATACCCAGTGGCAGTCGCTTTTAGCCCAGCTTGAGCTGACACAGGCTCAGGGTGGCAGTTTTCTGTTCATTGCCCAGAAAGCGCAACTGGCTTTCAACCCCGCGCGCCCAAATGTGCGCGTCAATACGGTTATCGGGTTTGTAATCGGTTTGCTCGACGGATTCTTTCTGGTGATAGTGCTTGAGCAATTGGACACGCGGGTCCGCTCAGTTGAAGAGCTAGCTAAACTGGTGGAATGGCCGGTGCTGGCGACAGTCTTTCGACCGGACACCAACAAAGATAAACAAGAGGATCTGGTGAATCCGCCATCGCACAGTCCGAACGTTGAAGCCTATCGTATTCTGCGCACGAATCTGGGATTTGCGCTGCTGGATAAGCCAGTGCATACCATTATGGTAACGAGCGCCGTGCCGGCTGAGGGAAAAAGCACCACTGCGGCCAACCTGGCGATATTTATGGCCAAGGCGGGCAAGAGAACGCTGCTCATTGACGCGGATATGCGGAGACCGACCATTGCAGAAATATTGCATCTTCCCAAGGATAGATTGGGCCTGAGTAATGCCATTGTGGCGTGCGCTCAATCGCTATCGGCTGCTTCGGGGTCTATGTGGAAGCCGAGTACGCCTTTCCCTGTTGGCGACTTTTCTCTCAATGCGTATACACATGCCGTTAATGTTCCCAATTTGAAGGTGATGCCCGCGGGTCCGCTGCCTCCGAATCCGCCAGACTTGCTTGATTCGAGGGCGATGGAAAGCTTCCAGGTCTCTCTTGCAAGCAGTGGAGCCGAGGTAATTATATTCGATGCGCCACCGCTTTTAGGTCTGTCCGACGCGAACATTCTTGCCTCCAAGGTTGATGGTGTCCTTGTGGTCATCAATATAGAGCGAGCGAATAAGAAGCAAATTGAACAAATGAAGGCTCATTTCACGCAATCGGGAACGCGGGTACTGGGCTGTATTGTGAATAAGCAGCACAGGAATCGCAAAGATTCGTCCTACTATTCCTACTATTACTATCGCTCTGACGGTGAGAGCAAGAGTACCCATCACTCCAAAACTCCGGTGACGGTAGGGGTAGGGGCGGCGGTAGGAGCCAATGGCTCTGCCAGAGCCGGCAAGCCGGTAGTAGTACCGGAATAGGAGGCTCGCAATTCATGCGTATTTTATTCGTCACTCCATATGTGCCGTCACGTATTCGCGTGCGGCCATTCAATCTGATCAAATTGCTCTCAAAAACGCACGAAATTGCTCTTGTGTCACTGGCTGTAGATGACTACGAGCGAGCGTTGGTCGGGGATATAGAGCAGTACTGTGTTTCGGTTGACCTGGTAGAGCTGCCCAAATGGCAGGCGTATGCCCGTTGCCTGATGGCACTGCCGACAGCTATGCCACTGCGCGTAGCGTACTATCGTTCACCCGCGTTTGCGCGACGCATCAAAGAGGTGATCTCCAGGCAGAAGATAGATGCGGTACACGGGGAATTGATCAAGGTTGTCCCCGCCTTACAAAGCGCGCTTGAAGACGAAAATATGCCGGTACTCTTTGACTCGGTCGATTGCATTTCGTGGTATCTACGGCAAACACTGGACATGGCGCGCAGCCCGTTGAAGAAGGCCTTTATCTACAGCGAACTTCAAAAGATGCGGCGGTATGAGCAAACGGCGCTGGCCGGTTTTGATCAGTTGATTATTTCAAGCGCCTATGACCGGGACCGTCTGGGAGAACTGGTTGATTCACCACGCACCATCGAAGTTGTGAGCAATGGTGTGGATACCGACTTTTTTATGGCGCAATCGGATGCGCGCCTGGCTGATTCGCTGGTCTTTTGCGCGAAATTGGACTATTTTCCTAACGCGCAGGCCATACTGCATTTTTGCGAAAACATCTTACCTCTGATATGGCAGAAATGCCCTCAGGCACGCTTGACAATCGTGGGGAATAACCCGCCGAAAGCGGTGCGCGCATTGGCGGCGGACGAACGTATTACGGTGACGGGCTATGTGCCGGATATACGTCCGTACCTGGCTACGGCAACGGTGGCGCTTGCTCCACTGCTAGTAGCCGCCGGCACGCAGTTCAAAGTGTTAGAAGCTCTGTCGATGGGCGCGCCGGTGGTCACGACTCCCCGGTGCGCTCGCGCGCTGGGCGCTGATGATGGGGTGCATTTGCTGGTAGCCGGGGAACCTCAGGCGTTTGCGGAGGCGGTTGTGAGACTGCTACACGATGCAGAGTATGCCGGTCAACTGGGTAGAGCTGGTCGGCAGTTTGTGATTGAACGCTATAGTTGGGCAGGGGCAACCGGGAACCTTAGAAGACTCTATGGTGAGATTGCGCGCGCGCCGGTGCGGCAGGAAGCCCTGGCTCTCGTGGCTGGTATGGAAACAAACGTTTAAGAGGAGCATACGTCGTAATAATCTCCAAATCATGAAGAAGGTTGTAACGGATGATTTCCCAAAAGCGGCTCGTTGAGCTGAAGACCAGCGTTCTCTCCAAACAGGACAGGCGATCCTGGCGGAAAAAAAACCGCAAGGCTTTGCTTATCGCCGGGCTGTGTTTGCTTGTCTTCAGTATTATATCAGGTGTGATTGGATATCCGGCGCTTACTGGCCGGTATCGTGAGGATATGACGCAGGCGCAAACGGGGGCGCAAAAACTGAAGGAGGGCATTGCACTGCTGCGGACGCTTCCAGCGCGTCCTTTTGATACACGGGCGGTGAGTACGGCTCAACGAGATTTTGGAGATGCGTTTACCATCTTTTCGCGTTTGAGTGACGATTTGAACCGTGTCCCGGATGTGCTTACTCTGGCTCCAGGAGTAGGGGCGCGCTTGAGCGCTGCAAAACATCTCCTGCCGTTAGCGCTGGACGCGGCTCAGGCTGGTCTTGCCGGGTGTATGGTGATAAGTAGTCTTGCCGGGCGATTGCAAAATCCCTTGAACAAGAACGCGGGGTTGAGCATGTCGGGTATGGCAGGGCTGGGCCGCAATCTTCAGGTTATCAAGACGGCGTTGAACGAGGCGATTGGACAGTTGAGTCAGGTACAGCCCGCAGATCTGCAACTTGAACCGGGCCTGGGCAAGATGATCGGTGAGTTTCGCGCCTATATTCCCCTCATCCAGCAAGGGATCGGTCAGGTAACGTCGTTATTGACCGTGATGCCAGAATTGCTTGGCATAGGAACACCGGCGAACTACTTAATCGAGATTCTGGACTCGACTGAATTGAGGCCAGGCGGCGGGTTCATTGGCAATTATGGGATCGTCACACTTGCGGGAGGGCAGATAACATCGGTTAAAGTGACAGATACCTATCTGCTTGACTACACCTATGATCGCACACACTTTATTCGTCGTCCCTATGGCTGGTTCACCCTGGCCTATAAATCTGGATGGGGGTTGCGCGATTCTAATCTTGATGCAGACTTCCCAACTTCGGCGCGCAACGGCGAGATGCTTTATAAGCAGGAAGGAGGAACATTTCCACTATCAGGAGTGATTGCCATTACGCCCGCACTGATCGAGCAGATTCTTACCCTCACCGGCCCGGTCGCCGTGCCGGAATACCACGAGAAGGTGACGGCGCAAAATCTCGTCGATCGAATTCATTATTACCAGTCGATTGAAGCGTCTCAGGGCGATGCGGTTCCCTCAGCCGATGGGAATTCGTCGGTTCGTAAACATTTCACTGCGTTATTGGGCCAGTATGTGCTCGCGCGTGTTCGTAATCTCCCTGTTTCACTGCTCCCTAAACTGGTTGGAATACTGATAAACTCTCTGTATACCAAAGATGTGCAGCTCTATTTCAACGCCGTTCCGGCGGAAAAAGTCCTGCAATCATATGCCGTTGACGACGCGGTGACGAAGCTTGCGGGCGATGGCATTTTTGTAGTGGATGCGAATCTTGCGCAAGATAAAGCGAACAGGTTTCTCTTCACAACGGTGAACGACCAGGTGACTATCAACCCGCAGGGTACTGCCTTTCATCGAACCGTGATTAGCTTTAGCTGGACCAAAGCCGGATTGACGGAGCAAGACTTTCTTGGAACGACTCGCTATAAGTCGTATGTGAGAGTGTATGTACCGGCGGGAGGCGTTTTATATACGCGTAGTGGATGGAATGGACCATATGACAGAGGCATTGCTTCCGGGCGCGCATTTTGGGGAGGATACTTCTTACTTAATTATCCACTTACTGGTTCAATTACGTTGACCTGGAGTGACACGGGAAGCGTGCTGAAAGATGGGCGTGGCTGGCATTATGTCTACTCAATGCAACGCCAGGCGGGCGCGCTGGAGGCGATGAACCTGCAGGTGACGCTCCCATCGTGCGCTGCGATTTATTCTGCATCTGCCGGGGTAACGGTGGATAGCAAACGCCAGGCGCACATAACGCAGGTGTTGAGCCGGGATACGAATGTGAATATCGACTACACGTGCCCGGTATAGGCGAGCGAGTACAGAGACATGAGATGGAGACGAGGACAATAGCATGATAGATATTCATCTGCATATTTTACCCGGTGTTGATGATGGGCCGGCAAGTCTGAGTGATGCGCTAGTGTTGGCGCGCTCCCTTGTCCAGGAAGGCGTGCAGATGGCAGTTGCGACTCCCCATTATAACGATGAGTACCCGCAGCGTCCTGCCCGCGAGATATTCGAGCGCGTTCAGGACCTGCAACGAGAACTGGATCGATGCGCTATTCCCCTGCGCCTGCTGGCCGGGCACGAGGCCCTGATTCAACCTGGCCTGGCTGAAGATATTTCAAGCGGACGCCTTGCTACGCTCAACGGGAGTCGTTATCTCCTGTTTGAATTGTGGAATTCAAGCTGGCTGCCGGAAACCGAACAGGTGATTTTTCAACTACGCGCGCTTGGTGTAGTGCCGGTACTGGCTCACCCGGAACGCTACCATGTCATTCAACAGGATAGCAATCGGTTGAAGGCGTTGCTTGAACAGGGCGTACTGGCGCAGTTGACCGCCGGGAGCCTGGTTGGAATGCAGGGTAATACGGTGCGTAAGTGCGCCGAAACGCTCTTAAAACGGGGACTTATCCATTGTATTGCTTCGGACGCGCATGGGCCGGGCAGGCGACCGCCGGCTATCACGCAGGGAATGCAGGTAGCCGAGCGCATCCTGGGCCGGCTTCAGGCCGCGCACATGATAGAAATGCATCCGGCGGCCATAGTTCAGAATCAGGAACTCAGTGTTTTTACTACAACTACACCTCACAGGTAGAAGCGGAAACCTGTGAGGTGTAGATATGCGCGGCTTAAATCAGCCTGTAGAACCAGCCTTCCTGTAACGCGCATCCTTTATACAGGGATGATAGTAACGTCACCTGGTCAATCACGGTTATGCTTCCACGCGGGCAGGAAAGGGTGAGTGAACGGCTGCCCATGCGCAGGTCCTGGCGCAGGGGTTTGGCGCGGCCGTTCATGTCCTGCAAGCCGATGGGCCAGTATATCCCCTGTGAGAGGAAATCACTGGCGCTGAAGAAGAAGAATGGCACGCGGAAAGTGATGGCGGTCTTCGCGTCAACGATCACTGTCATGATGTGCGCGATAGCTATTTTTGCTTGAGAGTTAATATTGTTATCACAGCCTCTAAAACAGCCCGTGTCCTCAACAACCCACAAATGCTGACCCAGCTCGTTGCTATTCAATTTCACTCCAAACTGGCTGGCCCAGAAACCGAAGAGGCCAGAGAGGTTATTGACGGCAATACTGGGGAATCCATCGTGCCAGCTATTGATGAGGCCCAGAATTTGGGAGCGCCATTGCCACTGCGAGCGGCTGTTTTTATGCACCTGGGCATTCATGGCGTATTGCATCGTATTCAGGTAACTCACCTGTCCCATGAGAATAGTACGGTCGTAAGGGTAGACGTGCGGATCAAGCGAGCCGAGTATGACGGTGATCGAGGAGTTGACAGCGCGCATGGCGTTCTGGCAGAGATCAAAGAATCTGGCGAATTTGTCGGGTGGGACATAGTTGTTATATTTGCCGTATTTCATTTGCTCGTTGCCACACTGCACAGCATCGGGTCTGGCCTGCGCTGCATCGTTGAGCCAGGTGGTATTGAAAAGTTGTGAAGGCGCCGGCTGGCAATAGATCAACAATACACTGATGCCCTGACTATGAAGTTTCGTAATGGTGTTCTGCAAAGCTGCGCCGCTTTGATTGCCTACGCCACAGGTAGGATAGCCCAGCTTCACCCAGGATATGCCCGCCAATGGCGTTGTCCCATTCAGCGCAACCCCCATGACGGTTGCGGGGTCCAGCTGTTTCGGAACCGTCTTAAAAGGAGACGCCTTGATGGGCGGTATCTTGATGTAAGCTGCTCCCGCCTGCTGCCCCGTTGAAACCAACGTTGACAGGATTACCGCGCTTAATGCGCCGCCCAGCAACACAGCACGCAACAGGGCAAATCGCGTTCGGTATGAACTATTCAACAAACTCTTGTCCTTCCCGCCAGGCGATGCGCAAACATGTGATGTATCGCGTTTGCCTGGCTCGTCAATTCTGATATGAGGATGTGAAACATAGTCACTCTGCTATCAGAAATCGGCGCGCGGAAGAAGATCACTATAGGTAAATATGGCTATGCGAGAGGGGATTACTTTCTTATTTTTGCACTACCACCATGCAATGCCAGCCAGGATAAATCCGAATACCATCAGGGTTATTCCGAATAGATAATTAGGCAATGGATCAGTGAGTTTTCCAACTGCCATAACTAGCGCAGCCGCCATGAAAAAGCCTGCGATATCTCCACCAATCCACCAGAAACGTGTGGGCCAACGCAATTTGCTTGTACGTTTGCGCATGCGAATGGCGATGACCACGCTTGCGGTGATAAATGCAAACATGAAAAATAGAGCAATGCTGATTACTCTATCGTTAGTTCCCTGGGGGGTAAATGCTCCAAAAAGCCCTACCGCTGCGAAGAATATACCTACGATATACACCATAATTCGAAAGAAATGGCTCAGTTTTGACTCGTAAAAGATTTCTTGACGTTCTAATACCTGTGGAGTATAAGCATAATCGTAACTTATCTGTAAAGGAGAAGCAGTACGGGCGTCGGATGTAAAGCTCGCGCTTGCCGGAACAGTGGGAGCGGGATAATGTAACATTGAGCCGCAGTTTTCACAATAGGTACTAAAATCGGGATTTTCAGTATTACACTTAACGCATCTCATTTTTCCAACTCCATAAACTTAACTGCGAAAACCAAAATAGAAGAATGCTTGGAAATTTCTTCCAAGCTATTGTACTTTATGATCCAGGCATGACAATATTATTGAGGTTAAATGAGTTCCCAGCCGGATGGTGCCAACTGCACGAACGGGAGGAACGGCGCGATCCCTACAGGCTACTATACTTTAATTATACCATGGCATGACAATATTTTGAGGCTAGTGGACTGTCAATCTATATTTGACGAATAAACAGCCTTGTCATCCTGAGCGCAGCGAAGGATCTGTGTCCGGCGGGAGATCCTTCGCTGCGCTCAGGATGACAAGGCGAAGCGAGGGATGACAACACTCTTCGTCAGTCAGATGAGAGGTGACAATGAGCTAGATGAGTTTCCAGCCGGAAAGCGCCAGCACTACCGCCAGGATGGGGCGCATAACGCGGTCGGGAATGTACTTGCTGAGCCTGCTGCCGAGGAATACGCCTGGGAGGGAGCCAAGCAACAAGAGGCCAACAAGTTGCCAGTTGATGGTACCCGCGTTGAAATAGACAAGTGTAGCGGCGATATGCAACATGACAGCGTGTGAGATGTCGGTACCCACCAGTTCTTTCGAGGCCAGGCGTGGAAAGAGAAAAGCCAGGGCAACGATGATGAGCGTGCCGCTGCCTACCGAGGTGAGACCGACTAGTAAGCCGACGATGGCACCAACCAGGGCTGTTACCAGGGGACGATAACGGGTATACCAGCGCGAAATATTTTCAGCAGGCGCGGGCTGACCAGATACTAAGGCTTGTTTAGCCTCCTCAAATTGCTTGCGCGCGACACGCCGCATGACGATTGGTTTAGCAACCAGCAAGATTGCGACAAGCAACAGCGTGAAACCAATGGTATGTACGATCACGTCGTTTATAGCGTTGCCAAGATGTTTGCGCATGTATTGGACGATGCTCACACCTACAACCGTGGCGGGAACACTGCCGCAGGCCAGCCAGAGCGCGATTTTGATATTCACGCTTTTCTGACGGAAATGCACTATGGAACCCAGCGCTTTCGTGATGGCTGAATAGGCGTTATCGGTGCCAACCGCCCAGATGGGTGGAACCTTGAGGACGAGGATCATGATTGGGGCGAGTAAAGCTCCGCCGCCCATGCCGGTGAGACCAACCAGAAAACCGATAAACAAGCCGATGAGTGATACACGATAATCCAATCTGGCACCTCTATGTACTATTCTTGTATAGACAAACGTATGAACGCAGATTGTGTAAATGTAACTATGGTTTCAATTTCCAGAACTGAGCATACCATGTGTATAAAGCGCGGTCAAGTGAAAAGTGGTTAATATTTGGCAAAAAGAGGTTGTTATTTCTTAACCTGAAAGTGCATCACTTTTTCATGCGAGCTTTCTTCGGATCGAGAACTAGAATAATGTGAAACAGACGTTACGGGAAGCAGAATGCGAGCCTAATTTGCATATATGCTTATGTGTTTTTGTGAGCGTGCCTCCAGGATCTTCCTGGAGGCTTCTACGCAGTCTCCCGCGTTGGTCGCGTCCCGACCAAAAGTGCTTTTCGTCCCAGGTCTAAAATGACCTTCGCTGATGCAGTATCCCGATCCAGTTCACACCCACACGGGCAACTGTGCCATCGCTCATCTAATGTCTTTTTGCGCACAGTACCGCAATTGGGGCAAGTTTGTGATGTTTTCGATGGATTGACAAAGACGACGATACGACCGGCCCATGCTGCCTTGACGCTCACCATCTGTGTAAACGTACTCCATCCGGCATCTAAGATCGATTTGTTTAATCCAGCTTTAGCTGCCGCTCCATTAGGAAGGTATTTCCCGTTTTCGTCTTGTTTAGGGGCTGGTGCTTTCGTGAGGTTCTTGACCTGAAGGTCTTCAAGCACTATGACTTGATACTGATTGACCAACTTATGTGCGGCTTTATGGTGAAAGTCACGGCGTTGATTGGCAATCTTGCGGTGATATTTGGCGACCTGTTGCGCCGCTTTCTTGCGTCGGTGACTCCCGCGCTTTTTGCGTGAGAGGGCTTGTTGTGCCGCTATCAGTTTCTTTTCTGCCTTGCGGAGATACCGAGGGTGATCGATGAACTCCCCGGTGGAAAGCGCAGCAAAATGGGTGACGCCCAGGTCAATGCCTACATCTTCGTAACTCATCGGCAACGGTTCGGACCTGCCGATTTCGCAGGTAAAGACCGCATACCAGTGTTCACCTTCACGCTTAATAGTAAGCGTCTTGATCGTGCCTTCCATAGTACGGTGCAGATGCAATTTTACGGCCCCGATGTTGGTCAGTTTGAGGTTGACCCGAACAATGCCCTTTTTGTCTGCCAGGCGTTCCTTTGCTTCCAGTTTCCATCCGGCCCCGTCGGGGTAAGTGAAACTGTCGTAGCGGTTGCGTCCCCGAATGCGTGGATAGCCAGGTTCCTCTCCATTTTGCACACGCCGAAAGAAGTGATCATAGGCCCGTTTGAGGCGCAGGATCACGTCTTGCAG
>DAHVFL010000127.1 GCA_027316975.1 Chloroflexota bacterium
TCGTCGCGACGGTTATCGTAGCTGCGCGATGGTGGCCGGTTGTTGGAGTAGCGAGAATCCACACGCGGGCGGGAATCGTTGCTTTCTGGTCGGGGTTGGTAGTCCCGGCGTTGATTATATTCTCGCTCGTCAAATTTGCGCATACCCGACTCAAAGGAGCGCGGGCGTGATCCCTGATACCGGTCCGGGGTATGCTCGCCCTGGCGGCGATCAAATGGTCGGTTTCCATAGGGTGCGCGACTATTGCCACTGTTGTTATTGCGACCGTTATAAGCGGAAGATTGTCCTGATTGCTGCGGGCGTTGCCAGTTCCCGCGTGGCGGCTGGCCGCCGCGAGTATCGCGCGCGCGATAATCCGAATGATTCTGGCGCGCTCCCTTTTCCCAGGCTTTATCTACTGTGTCACGATTAAGTCGAGGTCTGGCAGGTCGTGGAGACCGCTCTTCTCCCTGGCTGCCGGAGGATGAATTGCGAGAGTTCGGTCGCTCGTCGTCTCGTTCATTCTTACTGAAATCTCTGGTCATGTGTCCTTTCCAAATGGGTTGATGAGGATTAATCTTACGGGGTTGACGGATTGGCAAGTTCCCTATATAAGAAGTGTCCCGTCGGTCAGTCCGCCCTCGCTCCAAATTAACGCGCTTCGTGTTGCTGGCATAGATGAGGGAAGCGCTGTTTACCTTCATAGTATACCACATATCGACACCGGTGGCGATAATCTGGCAATAGTGACCGTTGAATGTCCTATCTCGTTGGTGTGGCAACCGCTACCGGCCCGCCTTGCAACGGCACTGCAGTATAGTCCAGTTCCGCGCTGCCCGGCATCGCCAGCGTCTTTTGCGCTATTTCATCTGGCAACAGCGAACGTAACGTTACGCCATAGTACTGTCCCAGGTCAAGAAACACTCCCTGGGTCAGCAATGGGAGAAGGGCTTACTATGGCTGCTGTTTAGCGATCAGCAGTGAAGCGGTAGCCGATCAGTTTGTAGACGAGTTTGGCGGCCAGGAAGTCGGCGCGGGTCTGGCCCTCCATCGGGCAAAGTTCCACTACGTCCATCCCGACGACGCTGGTGCGGCGGAATATTTCGCGCAGCATATCGAGCAATTGATACCAGCGCAGGCCGCCTGGCTCCGGTGTGCCAACCGCAGGCATTTCAGCCGGATCGATAGCATCGAGATCAATTGTCAAATAGGTATGTTTGCTCAGGCGTTGCCAGGGAATTCCGGCAATGCCTCTGTTCAGTTGATATGCCCACACTATAGCCACGTCGGGACGCATTTTCAAGAATTCCGCCTCTTCCGGGCTGAAACTGCGAACGCCGATCTCTGTCAGGGGGATGCCCATGTCAACAACGCGCCGCTCTATCGAGGCGTGCGAAAGTTTGGAGCCTTCGTACTCGTCGCGTAAATCTCCATGCGCGTCGATATGCACAACCGTGAGGTCGGGAAAAAATTCACGAGCGGCGGCAATGGGCGGCGCGGAAAGGGAATGCTCACCACCGATGATGAGAGGGAGTTGTCCTCGTTGCAATACGTCACGCGTAGCATCTCCGGTAGCGTGAAGCGCGGCGGCGTGATCCATGCCGCGGTAATTGAGAGCAGGGCATGTATGTACGCCTACTTCAATGGGACACCAATCTAACTCTTCATCGTAGAGTTCCATTTGACTGGAAGCATCGAGGATCGCCTGCGGCCCGCGTTCGGTGCCTTTCATATAGCACACGCTATACTCCAGTGGCGCTGGAATGATGGTGACGCGGGCAGTGGCACGATTACAAAAGGGCGCATCCGGCGCGCCGAACTGGGTCACAGGCGAATCACTCATGCTGGTAACATGCTCCTTCTTTTCAGCGCACCGCCATTCTAGCCGCGCGCTCGGCCATTGCAGCTTCATAGCGAGCCGGTTCGGGCGTTTCAGGACGCAGCGAGCGACTGGCGCGTCTAACAAAATGCGACTCAACATCGCCGGTCTGGAATATCTCCCTGGCAAAAGCGATGGCGTCTTCCTGACTGAATTCCTTGCAGGAACACACGTCAATATCGACTTCGCCATACTCAGGCCAGGCATGTAAACTGATGTGGCTCTGGGCAATCACCACGAAGCCCGAAAGGCCAGCATCGAGCGGATTGGACGTTTCAATCTGGTACAGGTGAACCGGGCTGACCTTCTCCATGCCCACACGGGCAGGATATTCGTCCAATGCTCGCCTCACCAGGCTCTCGTTCTCCAACAATTGTCGATCACAACCGTAGAGTTCCAACATCAAATGCACAAGCATGATATCTACCTCCTCGTAGTTTCAGGTCTGCAAACCACTGCCCTGCGTTTGACAGGCATACCAAAAGATATTATACATTAGATTGTCAAGCTAATGCATAACAGAGGAGGCGTTGTTTGTATCTAATAGCCAGCTTACCTCTATCTAATGACCAATGTGGAATGTATCTAATGCGTAGCTCAACTTTCCATTAGGTGGAAAGCGGTCATGGTCTCTCCGTTTTGCCGGTTTCATACGCTTCTTTCAGTTCTTTGAGCAATGCTTCACGCTGCGCGTAGAGTTGCTTGCGCGGGCGCGCTCTGGCCTTACTTACGGCGTAAGCAGTGAGCAATGGCAAAGCGATGGTCGAATCGCTGTACACCACGACCGCGCTACTGAGCTGGTCGGGCTTGATCTTGCCCCACGAAACAGCTTCCGATGGTGTCGCGCCTGAGAGTCCGCCCCAGTGCGGCGCGTCGGCGGTAATCTGAATGAAATAATCATGTCCGCCCTTGTTGATACCCAGCACTTCCCACAGTTGCGGCTGTGTCTGTAAGTAGAAGTTTTTGGGGCTGCCGCCGCCCAGGATAATCACACCGTTGCGCGTGCCATGCTGCACAATGGCGGTTGTCTCGTTGACATCCGCCAGCGGATCGAGCGTGAGCGCGCTGCCATCCAGCGCGTGGCGAGCAACGTTCATGCCAATCGATGAATCACCGGGCGATGAAGTATAGATAGGGACATTCCAGGCGGCAGCCTGCGCCAGCACCGAATATTCCGGTTTGACCCCCGCCTTAAGCAACTCCCTTCCCAGGTGATAGTGCAATTCAGATGTTGATAGAGGCCGTTCGGGCAAACTTTTCAGACATGCGCGTACAAAGGCGTCCGTATCGAGCAGCACTTTATCTTCAAAAAGAATGTCGTAAATACGAATGACGCCCTCTTGCTGGAGTTGTGTATCGTCCAGGCGAAAATCGCCGCGATGCAGTGTCATTGCCAGCGCGTGATGCATGTCGTGATAAAGGTTTGCGCCGGTGCTAATGATGAAATCGACAAAGCCATACTCCATCAAGGTAATCAGGCAACCTCCCAATCCGGCGGGAGTGAGCGCGCCGGCCATCGTTAGCCCGATCGTCACATCATTTTCTGGCGCAAGCATCTCTTCGACATACAGGCGCGCCGCCTCGTTCAAGCGCGCCGCGTTATATGCCTGAAATTGCGTGTCAATGAGTTCGGCAACCGTCATATTGGGTGAAACGCGGTGGGGCAATATCTGCGCGCCACTCAGGAACTCACTCCGAGTGTGATGATGGTCACGTGGTGTCTCGTGGTCGGAGGGCATCGCTCGTTATCCTTTCACTACTGCTCTCGTGGACGAATACTAACATAGCGTATTGTATCACTGTGAAGGGGGCCAAATGAAAGCAGGGTGCTGCCCCCTTCTCTTCCTGAGGAGACAGCACTGACTCCTGTTACTCAATTATCGAATGCAGATGTGGCGCAAGAGGTCGCCATTACTCAATCATCGAACGTCGAATTTCGATGATCTGATCGCGTAGTTGCGCCGCCTTCTCAAATTCCAGTTGTTTCGCGGCTGTGCGCATCTGTGATTCCAGGTCTTTAATCAGCCGCAACGCCTCATCTTTAGGAATCCCTGCCAGCGCCATCGCCACCGATTTCGCGTCAGTCACGTCAAGGTTAGTGCCGCTCATAGCTTTGATGCGCTCGGACAGCAACCGAACATCTTTGACGATGCCGCGTGGCGTGATATGGTGGCTCTCATTGAACGCGGTTTGCAGCTTGCGGCGGCGATTTGTCTCATCTATGGCGCGTTGCATCGACTTCGTGACGGTATCGGCATACATAATCACGCTGCCCTCGATATGACGGGCGGCGCGTCCGATGATCTGGATCAGCGATCCTTCGGAGCGCAAGAAACCCTCTTTGTCAGCGTCGAGAATGGCAACCAGCGACACCTCCGGCAAATCAAGACCCTCGCGCAGCAGGTTGATACCCACTACAACGTCATAGACTCCCAGCCGCAGATCGCGCAGAATTTCGATGCGCTCAATTGTATCGATCTCGGAGTGCAGGTAATGAACCTTGATATTGAGTTCCTGCATGTAATCCGCCAGGTCTTCCGCCATCTTCTTGGTCAGCGTTGTGACGAGCACGCGCTGCTTCTTCGCGGTGCGCTGGCGAATCTCAGCCAGCAGATCATCGATCTGGCCCCTGGTAGGCTGCACACGAATCTGTGGATCGAGCAATCCGGTCGGGCGGATGACCTGCTCCACAATGGCCGCGCTGTGTTCATGTTCATACGGTCCGGGCGTGGCCGAGACGAAAAGCGCCTGGTGAATCTGTTTCTCGAACTCTGGAAACATGAGCGGGCGGTTGTCCAGCGCGGATGGCAGGCGGAAACCATAATCGACCAGCACCTGCTTGCGCGAGCGATCTCCTGCGAACATGCCGCGCACCTGTGGCAGCGCTACGTGCGATTCGTCTACCACCAGCAGGTAATCATCAGGGAAGTAATCCATCAGCGTCCAGGGCTGTTCACCTGCCGGGCGTCCCGCCAGGTGGCGCGAATAGTTCTCGACGCCGGAACAGAAGCCTGTCTCGCGCAGCATCTCAATGTCGAAGTTCGTGCGCTGCCTCAGACGCGCCGCTTCCAGCAGTTTGCCCTCGGTCTCCAACTCTGCCAGGCGCTCTTCCAACTCGGCCTCGATCAGTTCAATGGATTTGTTCAAACGCTCCTGCGTCGTTACCCAGTGCTTTGCGGGGTAGATATCCAGCCGTTGCCGTTTGCCCAGCACTTCGCCGGTGAGCGGGTCGATCTCCGTCATGCGCTCGATCTCGTCGCCAAAGAACTCGATACGCACCGCGACATCCTCGTAAGCCGGGAAAATCTCCAGTACGTCCCCGCGCACGCGGAAACGCCCGCGTATAAAGTTCGCGTCGTTGCGTTCATACTGGATATCCGTCAGGTGACGCAAAATCTTGTCCCGGCGGCGTTCCTCGCCCACTTTAAGAGTCAGGACAACTTCACCATATTCTTCCGGGCTGCCCAGGCCATAGATGCATGAAACCGAGGCCACGATCAACACATCGCGCCGCTCGAACAGGCTGCGCGTGGCCGAGAGGCGCAGCTTCTCGATTTCCTCGTTGATCATACTCTCTTTCTCAACGTAGGTATCGCTGCGCGGAATGTATGCTTCTGGCTGGTAATAATCGTAGTACGAGACAAAGTACTCGACGGCGTTGTTGGGAAAGAACTCCTTGTACTCACTGTAAAGCTGCGCCGCCAGCGTCTTATTGGGTGCGAGCACCAACGTCGGCTTCTGTATCTGCTCAACAATCCTGGCGACTGTAAAGGTTTTACCACTACCCGTCACGCCGAGCAGCGTCTGTTTTTCATAGCCTTTTTGAATACCATCCACCAGTTTAGAAATCGCCTCCGGCTGATCTCCCGTCGGCACAAATGGGGCCTCGACTTTGAATTCTGGCATACGCTCTTTCCCTTAGTAAGTCATAGAATATTCTTTCCAAATGTTATTGTATTATACCACGAGAGGGGGCCATTGGATACAAGCCTCACACCTGATGACAGTCCCGAATGTGGGTGTGACTATTCATTAGGGACTGGGGGAAGGGTTGGGTGGATGAATGATTCGTAAATAGTAGCAGAAATGTGATCTGTCTCATTGTTTATCGTGATAACTGTGCTACAATAAGCTAGCAAGTAGCACAGTTTTTGTTTGTATCACTGGAAAGAAACGACGTTTCGTATGGCACAGGTTCTTCCTCGCTATTGTCCGCGCTGTGGCACGCCTACGGTGGAGGATATGCGTTTTTGCGCCAATTGCGGCTTACCATCAGATGCCATGCTGACTTCTGCCGGCAAAGCGCAACCGCCTCAGTCCGTACCTGCTGGACACATGCGCCAGACTGGGCCGCAGGCCCCATCGTCCCCGCCAGTCTTCACACGGGAAGACCGGCAAGCCGGGTGGAGAAATTCGAGCACGCCCGCGCCAAAGAGGTCGTCCGGCAGAGGCGGATTGGTGCTTGCGCTGCTTGCGCTGTTGATCCTTGTGGGCGCTGGTCTGTTCGTGGCGGCGCGCGCGTTTAGAGCATCAATCCCCGGCTTTGAGCCAGCGCAATCTTCTATTACCACTAGCTCTCTCTCAACCCCATTTTCCTATGCAGGGGTGGCTATCACACTTGTCAACGCGCAGCAGGCGCAGAATTTTCTCGATGACCCCAATACCCGCAGCGATGGAATGCTGCGTCTCAACCTGCGAGCAACCAATAGTACTGGTAGCAGGGTAAGCTGGCGGTATGAAGATATCGCGCAACTTGTTTTGCCCGGCAATTCCATCGTCAAACCTGTCTATGTCAAAGGCGTAGTCGATCTGGCCACCGGGAAATCGCAAAGCAGTATCGTCGATTTTGTGGTACCCACCGGCGACGCTCTGGCAAAATTGACACTCCGCATTGGCGCTGCAAACGAAGCGCAACTGGATATCCCTTTGAAAGCTCAAGCTGATCTCACAAACTACCTGCCACGCACAATACCTCTCAATGATCAGGACGTCTACTTCGGACTAAACTGGACGCTGCGCAGCGCAACGACCAGCCTGAGTATTCCAGGTACGCAGGCAACCAGGGGTACACACTATGTGACATTGACACTCAGCGTGAATAATACGCTTTCGCAAGTAGTAATAACCGGTTCGCCTTACGATTATGCGCGTTTGAAATCTGGCAATATGACGGCTATTCCGGTGGATAGTACCCTGCCGCTCTCATTTCAGGCAGGCGCGAGCGGCGTCACAGGCACAGTGAGTTTCCTGGTGCCACAAAAAAGTACAGCCTTCACGTTAGTATTGTTGCCACAGGGTCAGAGTAGTAATGATCAGGCTTCTTTATTCTTTCAAATATAGACGTAATTTTCAAGGAGGTCATGATGGCCCAGAATCCCCCTCGCCTCTGTCCCAGGTGCGGCATACCGGCGGAACCGTACCAGCGTTTCTGCTCCGAGTGTGGCACGACGTTAAATGTAGCATCGAATCAACCAACGGCCATGGCAAGTGGAGAACAGTCGGTACTACCCTCACAGGGCGCTCAATTTGCGACACAACCAGAGCCGGGTGGCGGCGTACCCGGTAATACTGCCACCGCGCCTACCCAGATGGTTGGCGCTCCAGGACAAACTCCCGGTTCCTATCCCTCTTCTGCTGCATCCGCTTCCGGCGCGCAGTTCTACGCGCAAACGACCGATGCCAATCCTATTCCACCGCCGCCACCGCCCGATTCGCTGGTTGGGCCTATGTACCAATCTACCTATCAAGCGCACACAAAAACTCCCTCTTCCCCTGCGCAGGCAACGCCAGCGCCAGGAGCTTATACGGTGCCAGATTACGCGCGCGCCCCGCGCCGTTCCAGAACCGGTGTGATTGTAAGCCTGGTACTATTGCTCCTGCTTGTGCTTGGCGGCGTGACAGCGTATGCCCTCTTTTTCAATAAATCCAATAACAAACAGGGCGGAACGAACCCGCAGAATACGGGAACCTCCAGCGTCAATACCAGTACTGTAACGGCAACGGGCAACTCAACCTCTACTCCTGGAAGCACCAGCACGACACCCGCCAATGGCGCAACCAGCGAGCAAGTGAACCTGGCGTTCTCTTACGCTGGCCTCAACCTTACGATTACCTCTGTCCAGTATGCTACCAGCTTTTCAGATGATAGCAGTCTATCGACAGGAGGCGTGCGGGTTGCTTTTAACGAGAATAATGCGGCGACTTCAAACCCGAATTTTTTGTATAGTGATGTTGCCAGATTGATTTTACCGGATCAAACTTCGGTTGCACCCGCTAATGAGCTGCATGGCATCAGTCCTGCTTCACAAACTACACAACCCAACTGGCTTGACTTCGCGGTTACGGCTCCGCCTGCGGACCTCAGCCAATTGACGCTTCAGATGGGAACTGCGCAGGAGAACCAGTTGCGGATCGCGCTCAAACCTGGGGCAGACCTTACTAAATACACGCCGAAAACCGTGACGCCGGGCACAGCGTTTCAGTACGCCGGGCTTAATTGGACACTGGTGAGCGCGACCGAGAGCCTGAGCGTGCCGGTTAAACAGGCCACAACTGGCAATGTCTATATCACGGTAGCGTTGAAGGTGTTCAATCCCACAGGGAGTGCATATTCCGCGTTTGCCAGCCAGTATGCGCGCCTGCAAGCAGGTGGCACTTCAAACGCTCCGACCAGCGAAACAAATTTTCCCGTCACCGTTGATTCCCAGGCAACCATTTCGGGAACCATGATCTTTCTAGCGCCACAGGGTTCTACTTCGTTTACCCTGGTAATGCTGGGGAGTTCTAACCCGCCTGTCAAACAGGTGACGGTACCTTTCACGATTCAATGAGCTTGAGAGGAACCAGTAGCGACGCCCCTTGTGGGCGTCCCGTCTCTTTTGCAATTACAGCGAACGCTGGAAAAAGACGGGACGCCCACAAGGGGCGTCGCTACTGGTTCTGCTTATTCCAGGATATAGCTGCCCAATAGTTCGCGGCGCAGCGCTGCTTTTTCTTCTTCGTCCAGGTTAGGATTATTGGTGATGGGTCCATTTGACATAGGACTATTGGTAATCGGGCCAGACCAGTTTCCCACGTGGCGGGACGATGCGGTCGTAAATTCTGCCAGCAATGCGTCTTCAAGGAACGAGGAAGACGCACCTACCGGTACTGGTGTGCCATTCTCCGCAACATCCTCGATCACAAAATCAGAGCCGGGCAAGGGTATTGCGCGTCCTGCCATTTGCAGGTTCTCATTAGAAATTGAGGCTGTTGGCTGGAGCGCGAGGTCACTGCCAGTTGCTGGAACCATCATTGTTTCCTGGAGAGCAAGATCAGGTTCAGGCAGCTGGAAAGCGCTGGTTTCCTGAAGCGAAGCATCTTGATCTGCCAGTGGCGCCATACCGTGTACGGGCGTCTTTCCCTCAATTACATTCAAAGCCGGAGCACTACCATCTGAAGCCACGTTAATGACAGAAGTATCAGTTGTGACTGCAAGCGGAATGCGGGTGCCAAGAATTTCAAGGAAAATACCCTGTCCTGCTCGCAGGTCGGCGAGTTGCTGCCGTAACGTCTCATTCTCGGCCAGCAAGTCTTCTAACACGTGTTTTTGCTGGATGAGTGCTTCTACTATGCTTTCGAAGCTGCTACTACTTGATTTCATACGAACTCCTTAGTAGAGTATTATTCACAAATTCCTTCTGGCTGATCTCATAGAGATGCCAATGATTATATACTCTCTGTTGATAAACGTAGTTCCGGCTCATCTTTGTATAAAAACGTATCAAATTGTCTGAAGTAACTATGCATGGACTTCGATTGCCTGTAGAGCGCGTATTGTGCCAATTGTAGCATGTGTTCGCTGCAAATGTCCTCGTAAAATCTGAACAATACATCCTTGTTGATAGTAGAACCCTATGGTACACTATGACCATGACATAATGCGCACCGGCAAACCATGCCCGGTAAGGTTATGCCGGTCTATATCAGCATAAAGAAATGTCTACCTCTTGCTGCAAAGATAGGATTGTGTATGGCGCAAGATTCAATGACTCCTGATGTTTCAGAGGCATCGCATGGGGATGATAAGCAGCACTCAAATAAAAATCTGCTAGGCCCACTTCTTTGTTGGGCCGTCGTCTTTGCCGATATCGGCACATCGGTCTACTATGTCCCTGGTATTCTGTATGGTACCAATGGTGTGGGCAGCCTCGCGGGTTTTTTCGTTTTTCTGACGATGTCTGTCTTTGTCCTGCTTACCCTGAAATACGCTGAAGTGACCCACCGCTTTCCACAGGGTGGCGGCGTAGTGACGGTCGCAGCCCAGGCCATCAATCGCTGGGTTGGCGCGCTCGGTGGCATGTTCATCCTCGTCGATTATTTCCTGACGGCTGCCATCAGTTGTTTGTCCGGCGTGATCTACTTCAGCGTCGTGGTTAAACCTCTTGCTCCCTTCGCGCTTGAAATTACCATTGTAGTATTGATCTTGCTAGGTATCCTCAACTGGGTAGGTATCAGCGAAAGCGCGAAAGTCAGCCTGGTTGGAGCATTAATTGCCTTTGCCAGTGACATTGCCATTCTCATCACCGTCTTTTCGCACATCACTTTCTCCACCTTTCTTGCGCTTTTCCCAAAAATGTTTGAGAATCACGTACTTGGGCCGACTACTATCCTGGTGGGTTTTGCCGGTTCGTTCCTGGCCTTCTCTGGTCTGGAGAGCATTTCGCAGCTTTCACCCGTGATGAAATCACCCCGCAAGAAAGTGGCACGTATGGCTCTCTTGCTTGTGGTTTTAACTATCGGTATAACCAGTCCACTGCTTACCATGCTCTCTACACTTTTGCTGGATACGCAAAAGTTGACCGATCCTATTCTATCC
>DAHVFL010000128.1 GCA_027316975.1 Chloroflexota bacterium
ACGCGCCCTGCCAGACAAGCGCCATCTGCTCGACCAGACGCCGCGCGCGTACCTCGATAGCAGAGAAATCGGTCAATTCGCGTTTGAGCTTGCCAATGGCTGTATCGAGCCGCGCATCCATGCCCTGAGCGCGTGTCACTTCAGCCAAAAACGCCTCTGCTGATGCCGGTTCCTTCTGCATCGCGCGTAAGACATCCAGGCAGTTGACATTGCCCGATCCTTCCCAGATCGAATTGAGTGGAGCTTCCCGGTACAGGCGTGGCATAATGCTTTCCTCAACGTAGCCATTACCCCCCAGGCATTCGAGAGCCTCCGCCGCGTGCGCCGGGCCGCGTTTCGCCACCCAGTATTTCCCCACTGCCGTGCCAATACGCCGCATCATGGCCTCGTGCGCGTCATCATCTACACGGTCACAGGCTCTTGCCAGGCGCATCGCCAGCAGTGTAGCCGCCTCTGATTCTATCGTCAAATCAGCCAGCACGTTCTGCATAAGTGGTTGTTCGATGAGCAATCGCCCGAATGCTTTGCGATGCGCGGCGTGGTGAACGGCGGCAACCACCGCCTGGCGCATACCAGCCGCCGAGCCGATCACACAATCCAGCCGCGTGAAATTCACCATATCGATAATGGTACGCACCCCACGTCCTTCTTCTCCCACACGAACCGCCCACGTCTGGTCAAATTCAACCTCACTGGAGGCATTCGAGCGGTTTCCCAGCTTGTCTTTGAGTCTCTGGATCAGAAAGCGGTTGCGCGTTCCATCTGGTAGCATTCGCGGTAAGAGGAAACAGGTCAGACCGCGAGGAGCCTGCGCCAGCACCAGGAACATATCGCACATGGGAGCGGAACAGAACCATTTATGCCCGGTGAGCAGGTAAACATTCTCGCCTTCACTACTGCACGGTACGGCCTGTGTAGTGTTTGCGCGCACATCAGAACCGCCCTGCTTCTCCGTCATACCCATGCCGCAAAGGATGCCCTGCTTCTCTTGCAGGGGTCGCAAACCGGGTTCGTAGACCAGTGAAGTGAGAAGCGGTTCCCATGTGGCGGCCAGGTGTGGTTGCCCGCGCAGGACAGATACGACGGCATGGGTCATTGAAACCGGGCAGCAATGACCGCCCTCCATCTGCGAGCTTACATAAAACACCGCTGAGCGGGCGACATGCCTGCCCGTTCGCTCTTCACGCCACGACAGCGCGTGCGCGCCAGCGTTGATCGACGTGCGCATCAAATTATGCCACGCCGGGTGAAATGTAACTTCATCGATGCGCTGACCGCTTCGATCAAAGGTATGCAGTACAGGCGTCACCGTATTAGCATCGAAGCTCCACGTAATGGCCTCTTCGCTCCCCACCACTTTTCCCAGTGCAGCAGCTTGATCTGTTACCCACCCGGCCCCTTCGCGCTGCACGCTCTCGACAAGCGTCGCATCCTGCTCAAAAACATTATAGTTGACGAGCAGCGGAACCTGGTTGAACACCTCGTGTGTTGCATGACCGCGAGCAGTTTTGATATCGAGTGACATAGTAGTTGCAGCCTTTCGTTCAATGGCGCACACTCGCTACAGACAAGTTTTTTCTGCTCACAGCTTATCACATTTCTCTACTTCTTTGCCCCGGCCACTTCTGGCGTGGCTTGCTGTCCGCTTGTACCCTTTTTCTGATCCAGGTACCACTTCACGCCTTCGGAGAGGCCGCGAATGTAGTCGTATTGCGGCTCGTATCCCAGTTCGCGGCGCGCCCGGTCAATCGAGAACTCCTGGTTTCCGCCCAGCAGGGTAATACCGTAGGTGGAGACGGGCGGTGGTGAGGACTTGCGCCTGCCAAGCGCCTGCCAGAGCAGTTCTGCCACGCGACCGGCGGAGAACATGGCGGCGTAGGGATAATGCCGCGCAATATGCGGGACTTCCAGGAAGTCGGCGATCATGTTGAGATATTCCGATTGTGTCACACGCCGGTCATCGGCAAGCGTATAGGCGCGGCCAACGGCGGAATTGCCAGCATCACCCGCCTTGATAAGCCCCTGCGCCATGTCTCGCACATACACCACCGGAACGACATTTTTGCCTGAACCGATGATAAAACCTTTACCGTTGTCAACCAGCGAGACAAACCGCCCGAAGCTGGCAGTGTCGCGCGGGCCATAAATCCACGCCGGACGCACAATCACAACGGGCGCGCCGCGCTCTTTTACCATGTCGGTTATCAGCTTTTCGCTGGCAATCTTAGTGCGGCTATAAGGGTTATCCTCGGCGTGAAACGGGTGGTCCTCGGTCACGATACCATGCAGGTGATGCCCGTAAACAGTGATAGAACTAGTATGCACGATGCGTTGCACACCCGCATCCATAGCGGCAGTAATCAGATCAGCCACACCCCAGACGTTGACGGCGTTGTAATCTTTTTCCAGACCCCAGGGGCCTGTGCGGGCCGCGACGTTATAAACTCGCTGCATGTCCTTAACTGCGCTTTTTAACGATTGCGCGCCGGTCAAATCACCATGCACAACTTCAACCCCTGCCAGCGACTTCAGGCGAGTTGCGTCTTCGACGGGTCGCACCATAGCGCGCACGTCATCGCCGCGCTCCAGCAACATATCAACAAGATGGCCGCCCAGGAAACCAGCTGCCCCGGTAACTAATACCTTCACTTCTCAGCTCCTTCTGTGTCTCAAAAATTTTTCCACACCCCACATCTAATGCGAGTATAGCAACAGTTGAAAATAATGGCAAGCAAATGAGAGTGTTGGCACAATTTCCCTCCTACACTTTCGAGGCCATCTTCCGATTATCTAATGCAGAAGAGGCGCAAATAACTTCGCCTCAGTTAAAACGCTGTTTTATACGTAGGAGTGCTAGCCATGACACCATCTCGTTTCTGGCGTTCCATAGGAACCATCTCATATGTCTTATCAGGTATTTTTCTGGCAATTCTCACTTTTCAGGCGGTAAGAGCGCGTTTTTCGTCAGACAAACATCAATCCACCTCTGAAGAGCATCCGCAAAGCGTTATAATCATGGGCATAGGGTCACGCTCTGCCCCTATCACTACGCCTTTCATCGAAATACAACCAGTTGCACCAGAAGTGCAGCTTCCGGCATCCAGCCCGGCAACTCGCGCGACAAAGCAAGGGTTGGGCAGGCGAGCCCTCGTTCTGGTTTCATCATTGCTACTGGCAGCCATCGTAGCGACGAGCTTTTTATTTTCGGTGCGCATCTTTTCAGCATCATTAGAACAACCAGCCAATGCGCAGGCGAACGCCGCGCAACCGGCGCAACCAAAACTGGTACGACCGGTATTCGAGCGCGGCATCGTCTATCCGCAGTGGTACAGCGATGGCTACGGAGTCAACGACACTACCTGGCAGCAAGGTGTAGCCACTATTAAAACACAGACGAGCGCGCAGTGGATTGAGATTCCGGTGCTATTCTCGCAAGCCACATCGCATTCAACAAACATACAGCCCTCCACAAGCGCGCCTTCAATACAAAGTTTTAGCGAAGGTATAGCAAGGGCGCGCAGTCTGGGCTACAAAGTGTTCTTCGTACCACTTATGCAGGTGCGCGAGCCGGGCGGCTGGTCTGGCAGCATCACGTTCGCTACCCTGGCGCAGCAACAGGCATGGTTCGATGGGTACTGGAACGCTATCCTGCCCTATGTGTCCGCCGCCGCGAGCCTGCATGTAGAGCAAATGGCTATAGGAACAGAGTTGCAGGCGCTGCAACAGATCGTCCCGGATGCCCTGTGGAACCAGTTGATCAGTCGCATACGCGGCGTATTTCAGAATACCCTGACCTACGATATGAACTGGTCATCACTGGCTCTTCTCCCACTGCCCACGTGGTTACAAAACACTCGTCTCACTTACATTGGCGTTTCAACCTACATTCCACTGCTCGACAAAAGTGGGCGCGTAGACCCGCAGGCTATGCCCGCGCTGTGGCGTACCAAAATCAAGACGCAACTCGACGCGCTGGCTGTTCAAATTGGCAAACAGGTACTCATTACAGAGATTGGCTATCGCAATAGCAGCGATGCCCTTTACCGCACCTGGGAATCCAATTCAAAAGCCAAAGCTGATCCACAGGAACAGGCAGGCGCGTTTGATGCCGCGCTTAGCAATGTGTTTTCAGACGCGCATATCGCAGGCACATTTTTCTGGGGATGGGACGACGTGGGACGCTTTGCCATTAACGGTCAACCGGCCGCACAGGTGATGCTTAAATGGTATACATTGAAACAGCTATAAAGAAGGGGTGGAAACGATGTCAACTTTTGTGAAAGATGAGCAAACTACTCAGCACATTCATGCTCAACCAGTGACAGGTGCGAATGCGCATTTTACCGGTCAGGTCGCCAGCTATAAACACTGGCTAACAATACAAACCCGGCAACATCAGAGCCAGGTGTACCACGAAATAAACGAGTATGCTGAACGCGCTATGAAGATCGTCGAAGTAGACAACAAGCGCATTCAGACCTTCACGCCTTTCCGCTACAAATATTCCGCGCTGCAAACCATCACTCCTAAACAAGTCGTCTTCGTTATAGCTCTCGCGCTCTGCTGGATTACGCTGATGGTTGTGAACTGGAAGAACACACTGGCATGGACCATATCCTTGATAACGCTGGGCTACATGTCCCATCTCGTGCTAGATGTCATAGTCGCCATCGGCGCGGTACGCAATCCGGGCGAAGAACATATCGACGAAACCATGATCGAAGCGCTGAAAGATGCGGATTGGCCGCCTTACACCATTCTTTGTCCCCTGTATAAGGAAGCGCAGGTGGTACCGCAATTTGTAAAGTCAATGCGCGCCATTGATTACCCGGCGGACAAATTGCAAATCCTCTTTCTCACCGAAGAGGACGACGTGGAAACACGCAAGGCGATCCTTTCGCTGCATCTCCCGCCGCACTTCAAAGTCTTGACCGTACCGGACGGCACACCGCGCACAAAGCCCCGCGCCTGCAACTACGGACTGGTCGAGGCAACAGGCCAATACGTGGTTATTTATGACGCTGAAGATGCCCCTGATCCATTACAACTAAAAAAGGCAGTGCTGACATTCGCCAATCACGGCCCCGAATTAGCCTGTGTGCAGGCCAAGCTGAACTTCTACAATCCGCAGCAAAACCTCTTGACGCGCTGGTTTACCGCCGAATATTCGCTCTGGTTTGACCTGATCCTGCCCGGATTACAGAAAATTAAGCTGGCTATCCCTCTCGGGGGCACCTCGAATCACTTTCCCGCGCAGACCCTGCGCGCCCTGGGCGGCTGGGATGCCTTCAACGTGACCGAAGACTGCGACCTCGGTCTGCGTCTCTCGTGGTTCCACTTGAAAACCATTGTGGTTGACTCTACAACCTATGAGGAAGCCAACTCTAATGTAAAAAACTGGATTCGCCAACGCTCGCGCTGGATTAAGGGCTATATGCAGACCTACCTGGTGCATATGCGCGAACCACTGCATTATATTCGCTACAAGCGGCTGCGCGAACTCTTCTCCCTCCAGGTTGTGGTTGGCGGAAAAACAGCGATTTTGCTCATAAATCCGTTCATGTGGCTACTGTTCGCGCTCTCCCTGGTTTTCCGCCAGCAAGTCACCAGCGCTTTTGGCGCGCTTTTCCCTGCTCCTATCCTATTCATTGGAGTTATCACCCTGTTCGTGGGTAACTTCTTTTATGGCTTCATTTACCTGCTTGGCTGCATGAAACGCGAACAATTTAGCCTGGTGAAGTGGATGCTGCTTATTCCTGTCTACTGGTTCCTGGCAAGCGTCGCCGCCAGCATGGCGCTCTATGAACTCTTTACAAGGCCGCATTACTGGCAAAAAACGGTGCATGGATTACACTTAAATCCTACTGCCGAAACAACCAGAAGCGACCCCGAATGGGAAGAACTGGCGCAGTTAGCCGAAACGCTTACGCCTCTCTCTACTCAAAATGGGCCATCCTTATCATACGGCTCCGGCATGGCTTCCCGCGTGCAAAAGTACGAAAAGCTGGAGTACGTACCCGTCGCCTCGGTACAGGACAGCGTGGAGACGATGATCGCCCCTCGCAAACCCGCGCTGCCTCCATCCGAACGCGCCTTTTTAGAGGGAGCAAAACATGCCAAACACGATAAATGGACTCTCATTACCGCTCTAACCGCTCTCTGCCTGAGTATTGCCGCGTGCGTCTTCTACTACAAGCAAGGCCAGTTATTGCTTCTTCACGATGCAATTGTGCATCTGAATATTGCCCGTGCCTTTGTAAACGGACAGCCCGGGTTCGATTTCACTCAACTGGGTGGCTACTGGCTGCCCTTGCCACACCTGGCGATGGCACCTTTCATCTGGAATGATTTCCTGTGGCGCAGCGGCCTGGCTGGAAGCATTCCATCCATGCTCGGCTATATTCTTGCCTCGCTGTACGTCTTCCGCGCAGCGCACGCGCTGACGCGCAACAGCCTGCTGAGCTACCTGGGCGCGCTCATCTTCATGCTCAATCCCACCATCCTCTACCTGCAAAGCACTCCGGCCAGCGCCATGCTCAATATTGCCATGCTCATCATAACATGTTACTACCTGCTCGCGTGGTCGCAAAGCGGCAAGCCCGGCCACCTGCTTTCAACGGCGGCCAGCATCTGTCTCGCAACGCTGGTCAGCTACGATGCCTGGGTCTACTTCGCCGCGCTGCTTGTGCTTGTGCCGGTAATCGGCCTGGTCCGACGCCAGAAACGCGAACAGATTGCCAGCAACCTGCTCATTTTCAGCATACTGGGCGGCTCAGGTATGCTGCTGTGGGTTCTCTGGTGCTGGAACCAATTTGGCGACGCGCTCTACTTCCTCCACGCGCGTCTGGTGACAAATACACAATTCGCGCAACTGGTTGTGAAATACCACCTGTCCACTTACCATGATGTGACACAGACACTGCTCTACGCCGGACAAACCGCGCTCGGTGTGCTGGGGATGGCGCTGGCAGCCCTTGCAACGCTGGCCCTGCTCGTCTTCTTCGCGCGCCGGTTCGGCAAGCCTGAAATGTTTGCGGCGCTCATGCTTCTTGCGCCCATCGTCCTCTACCTGGCAGCCATCTATAGCGGGCAAATATTGCTGATTGGCCCGGCAACACTGCCCATCAACATTTCAGATCACCTCTTTCAAGCACGCCTGGGCGCGGAGCTTGTTGCGCCCACCGCCATTTTCGTGACCGCGCTGGCGGGCAGTCTACCCCTTCGCCATTTGTTTAGAAAGTAATAGAATCAGTGCGAGCGCGAGAGACGCTCCTGGCATCCTGTGCTGTCATCCTGAGCGTAGCGAAGGATCTCGGTGTCCGGCGCGCCAGACCCTTCGATGCGCTCAGGGCGACAGGACAGGCCTGCTGCTGACACGCAACGGCAGGCCGCGCGACGAGTGAAGCGATCGATCGCCCTGGAACTCGCACGCAAAAGATTAGCGCGCACCCGTACCACTTGACAGACCAGTTTACATTCCGTTAAAGTTATGTCGTATTACGATGTAGTGAGGCGCTTATGGATGCCAATCAAGAAATATCAATCAGCGAGTATCAGGCTCTAACCAGCACAGACAATAGCAATGCGACTTAGATCTGCTGAGCCCCAATGGCACATTTTTACGCGCTGCGCGTATGCGCCCAGAACTCCAGCAAGTCGCTTTTGGTTACAATCCCTTCCAGTTGATCTTCGCGCATGACCGCTACAGCGGACTGCCCGGAACTGAAAAGCGTATAGGCTTCATGCGCCAGGGCATCGCCCTGCAATTCTCGGAAAGGTGGGCCTTGCAGGTCTCCCACCACCATCGATGTCAATGGCTCTCCACTGGCGAGATGGCGCAGCAACAGGTTCTCGGTCAGGCTGCCAACCATGTGCCCGCGTTCCATGACCGGCGTCTGGCTGATACCATAGCGGCGCAGCAGTTCAACCGCGTCGGCTATCGAATCGGTTGGCGCGACGCTGACCACCATTGGCATGGTGCGCGAGTGCGTGCGACGATAGGTTAGCACGTCATGTAGAGTAGGCTGGCTGGTCTCAGCCTGCACTAACAAGTTGTTTTCTCGCATCCATGTATCGTTGAACTGCTTGCTCAGATAGCCGCGTCCCGTATCAGGGATCAGCACAACTACCACATCGTTCGCCGTCAGACGGTGGGCGTACACCAGCGCCGCGCCAAGCGCAGTGCCAGCCGAGCCGCCTGCCAGGATGCCCTCTTCGCGCGCGAGGCGACGCGCCCAGTAGAACGAGGTGCGATCATCAACACGAATAACCTCATCAACCAGCGACGGGTCGTAGTTTTTGGGGAAAAGTTCCATACCAATGCCCTCGACCTTATATGGGCCGGGAGTATCGCCCGAAAAGACCGAACCGGGCGGGTCAGCGCCAATGATTTTTACGTTGGGATTCTGCTCTTTCAGATAACGAGCGGTGCCTGTGATAGTACCGCCGGTGCCTATACCCGCTACGAACGCGGTAATGCGTCCAGCGGTATCGCTCCAGATTTCCGGGCCGGTCGTGGCATAGTGGGTGGCAGGGTTTGCAGGATTGGAGTATTGATCGGGACAACACGCGCCAGGAATCTCATCGGCCAGCCTGTGTGCCACTTTTTTGTAATGCTCGGGTGAATCGTATGTGACGCTGCCTGGACAAATCACCACTTCCGCTCCATAGGCTCGCAGCAGACTGCGCTTCTCTTCGCTCACCTTGTCGGTCATCACGAAGATACAGTGATAGCCCTTGATGGCGGCGGCAATCGCCAGGCCATGTCCCGTATTGCCGCTGGTTGGTTCCACAATCGTTCCGCCTGGACGCAGCAAACCAAGCTGCTCGCAATATTCAATCATGGCTGGCCCGATGCGATCTTTCACGCTGCCCCCAGGATTGAACATCTCCATCTTTGCCAGTATCAAGGGCCGAACATCGCTGGCAACCCGATTGAGGCGCATCAGGGGCGTATTGCCAATAGCGTCCAGCATAGTGTTCAAGTGACGCATTTCTCCGCCAGAAGCCTTCGGTGTATCCATATATCATCTGTCCCTTTTATTACATTTGTTTGCAAGCGCCAACTCAGTCACGCTCATTAACGGCATAAGTATAGCACATTAGCCCCAATCTTTTATCTTGCCAGGTAATCGGGATGTTCGTCAAATTGTTGCATTATGCGGGTTCGACCAACAATCGGATGCCAGGGCGACCGCCAGAAGCCACCCATCCCATCCGATTGTCATCCTGAGCGCAGCGAAGGGTCTGCCTGATCGTGTACCGAGATCCTTCGCTGCGCTCAGGATGACAAGACCGACTGTGGTCGGTAAAAAATCATTACGGGTTTCGCCAGCCATTTCGTAGTATTGTACGGGCGACCCTCGCGGTCGCCCTGCCTGGTAGTACGCCCTGGTATATCAAGCGCTGACCAGCACAATCTGAATCTGGTCTATCGCGGCAGGGAGACGATCGGCGCCAAACGGGAGTTGTATATGCACGACTGCCACGCCGGGTTGCTGGATGATGAACGCTTGCGCTAACTGCGTAGTTGCCCCTTTGATTGATTGTTGCCATAGCCTGGTTTGTTGCTGCGTAATCTGGTAGAACCACAGGCCGCGCACGGCAATACTGAGATAGACCACGCCATTTTTCTCTTGCGCCGTGATGACGGGATTAGCCACAACAAGAGGATATTTCAACCGGTAGTTACTGCCCAGGCTTTGCGCAGCCTTGTCACCCAACAATTGCTGAGCCACCTGGCGCGCCGCTTGCAAATTATACACCGTCATGGTCGCGGTGACGCTCACCCGTACATTTACCGTATCCGAACGCGCACCTACCGGCTGATCCGACGATAGTTGGGTAACAAGCGCTGGCGACGCAGTTTTTACCTCATTTGCTGCCATCTGGCCCTGGATTTTTTGCAGCGCCTGCTTCTCCAGGCCAGGAATCAGGGCATCGCGGGCAGCATTCAAGTCTGCCTGCGCCACAATACGCGCAGTTCGAGGGTTTGTGCCGCCGCTGAACGCCTGAGAATTGCTGACCACCACCTGGTTATTACAGCATGTAGTGGTCAGCGCGCCAGCGGCGATATTACCGGCAACGCCAGGATTGGTGGCTATCGCCGGGGCAAAGATAGTACCATCCGCGCCCTCATTTCTCGGCGGGATAGTCACCGGTTGTGTCAGCACAACCTGCACACCATCGCTTGCCATAAATGGCGTGCCACCTGGCACAACAAAACTCTGCCTGCTACTGTTATCAAACAAAAGCTTTCCGGTGGCCTGCGTGCCAGGTATAGCCAGCGTGCCAGTCGTAAATACAGCGCGGCTACCGCTCACACTGGTTGTTAGCAAACGATCAGGAATGGCGCGCGTAATACGATCAGCCTGCGCGATTTGCGGCGAGGCCATCAAGAGATAGGTATCTTGCACAGCCTGACTTTTCACGGTGACTGTCACCGTCGCCAGCGGAGATGCGCCCACCAGAGGAAACCCCACTGGAAAAAGACTTATCCCCAGCACACGCGGCACAACCAGCGCGATCAGCAAAATGACAGGCACCAGCGTAGCCCCCACAACCGCCAGGGTGAAACGTCGATTTTTCGCGCGTTTGGGCACACCCGGACGGGGACGCGAGGGAGCCGGCAGCGTATAAGGCGTCATAGCTCGCTCTCG
>DAHVFL010000129.1 GCA_027316975.1 Chloroflexota bacterium
TCAAGGTCTATATACCGCCTTTGGCACATTAGGCGGCTTCGCCGGCGCATCAGTCTCAAGCCTGCTCTACGCCGTAAACTACCGCCTGCCCCTGCTCACCATCGCGGGAGTCTTTGGCGTTGGGATACTGATTGGCGGAGTTATGATACGTTTCTACGAGGCACGGAACAATACAGGAAGGGATGCGCAGGTTGTGGCGCAGGAAACAGTGATACCAGGCTAATTGAGAACTTCCCTTCCTGATGGATTTTTACCAATCACCCCCCCGGTCGTGTCATCCTGAGCGCAGCGAAGGATCTCGGTGCCCGACCGGCCATGCCCTTCGCTGCGCTCAGGGCGACACGAGATTCCCCATAGGGGGTGGGAAAATTCTGTAGGGACAGGGGGCCTTGTCCTTGTCCTTGTCGGCGTGCGACCATTCTGCCTCACAGAACCCCGGCGAATCGCGTTACCACCAGGATAAGCTTCTCCCCACAGGCATGATGTAGGGGCGGGGGCGCTTGCGCCGCCCTCGTCCCGATATGTGGTGGGGAGAATGGATCAATCCTACCGTCCTAAAAGAAACTGCAACACCCACAGAGCGACCATACCCACCGCTATCGTCAAGAGCACGTTGCGCGTGCGCCATGCCACAATCGCGGCCAGCATACCCGCTATCCAGCGCGGATTCTGGATGGAGAGAGCCAGCATATTGTTGCGCAGGAAGAGTTGAGGCAGGATGATAGCCGGTAGCACAGCGATAGGCACGAAACGCAGGGCTTTCAAAAGCAGCGCGGGCATATCCCTCTGTTCCAGCAGGCCGATGCACGAGAGGCGGATGGCATAGGTTATTGCGCCAATCACAAGCAGCATAAGCCAGAGCGTCATTTACACACCCGCCTTTACTTCCAGGCCCAGCCCCATAGCCATGCCAGTGAATGTCGCCACCAACAACCCCAGGTTGAACGGCAGGCCAGCCGCCAGTACCGCTACAATCCCCGCCGTTGCCGCGGCAATCCATTCCGCGCGTGTCCTGAGCGAAGGAATGACAAGCGCGATAAAGGTCAGCGGCAGGGCAAAGTCGAGCGACCAGCTCGCGGGAACGTTCGCCCCCAGTACGATGCCAGTGGCCGTGCTGATCTGCCATACCATCCAGAGCGTCAAGCCCGCGCCCAGAAAATACCAGTGTGTATAACCGGTTTCATCGCTCTGCTGGTAATGGATGATCGTGACGGCGTAAGCCTCGTCGGTCAGCACATACGCGAGCAACATTTTCCAGCGCCGGGGCAATTGCTGCACATAGGGAGCCAGCGACGCGCTATAAAGAGCGTGACGCAGATTCAGCAGGCAGGCCGTAAGAATAATGATGCCCACCGGAATTCCAGCGCTGATAAGCTGAACCATCACAAACTGGGCAGAACCGGCGAAGACAATGAATGACATGGCCTGCGCCGCTATCACGGGCAGGCCCGCGCTGCGCGCCGAGACGCCGTAAATCAGCCCGAACGGCAGGACGCCCAGTAGAATAGGGAGGATGCCTTTGATGCCATTAAAAAATTCGGCGCGTTTTGATACCATGCTTTTATTTTACACATTTATCCAGGAATAAAGAAAAAGACCACACAGGCCATTATATATATGGCGACGAGTTGCGCGCCAGCCAGCCAGGTGGTTTCTCCATCCAGGCTCAGGAAGGCGAACAGCACGGTTGTCAGACCCAGCACCGCCAGTTCGAGCGGCTGCAAGACCAGCGTGAGCGGAGTCGCCGTGAAAAGGCTGATCAGGACGAGCAGGGGAGCCACAAAGGTGGCAACCTGGATGGATGAGCCAGCCGCGATAGCCATACTGAGGTCGATGCGGTCGCGCAGGGCGATATAGATGGCGCTGGAATGTTCGGCTGCATTGCCCACAATCGGAATGATCACAATGCCGATGAAGACAGGCGACAGGCCAATCTGCTGCGTAACGGGTTCAATCGCTCCGACCAGCAGTTCGCTATTAATAGCCGTGCCAATGGTAGCAACCAGTAGCATACCCATTGTGAACCGTAAATCAGGTGGTCGCCATCCATCCAGTTTGCGCGGGTCTTCCCGCCCGGTTGTGGCTTCCTCTCCATCGCGCTCAGATGTTTCCTGAACCAGCTTCTGCGTCTTCCCTGTCCGTTTGGGGCCGCGCCGTTCTGAACGCACGTGGAAAATGTGCCAGGCCAGGTACATGCCGTAGATCAGCAATAAGATGATGGATACAGCGACACTGACCGATTGCGCGCGTTGGGAATCGGTGATAATCAACGCGCCAGCCGAAGGAATGAGGAAACCTGCCACCGCCAGTACCATCATGGCCGCGTACTGCCCGGCATCACGCGCATTGAAATATTGCTTCCCCCAGCGCCAACCACCCAGCGCCAGAGCAGTGCCCAGCACAAGCAAAGCGTTACTGATAATCGACCCGGTAATCGACGCCTTGACCACCGAGATCAACCCCTCGCGCAGCGCAAAAATGCCGATGATGATTTCTGGCGCGTTGCCAAAAGTGGCATTCAGCAATCCACCCGCGATGGGGCCAACATAATATTCCAGGTCTTCCGTAGCGCGACCAATCAACGCTGCGAGAGGAACCAGCGCAATAGCTGAACAAATAAATACAACCAGCGCCAGTTGTGTCCCCCCTACCAGTTGCACGATAGGCGCGACAACGGCCATGATGAGCAAAAAGTACAGCCAACGAGGCAAAGCATCTCCTGTCCGGCTATGCTCCCGCGCTTACGGCGTTTTGCGCCGCCTCGCTGCCAGCTTCATCAATGACATTCACAGTAATTTTTGGCTGGAGTTTCGCCGCGACTTTCACGGGAACCGCATAGGTACCTACAGCGCGAATGGGATCGGGCAAATCGATCAGACGGCGGTCGATGGTAATACCTTCAGTAGCGCGCAGACCCGCGGCGATATCCTGGCTGGTGATTGAACCATACAGCCGGCCCTGCCTGCCTACCCGCGCCTTAAATATCAAGGTCACATTGCCGAGTTTCTCGGCCTGTTGCTTGTTGGCCTCCACCAGTTTCTCCTGCTTGCGCTTTTCGGCGGCGATACGCTGCTGGTGATTGGCTAACAGGGCGGGTGTCGCGCCCGCGGCCAGGCGACCCGGCAACAGGTAATTGCGAGCATAGCCATTGGCGACTTCTTTCAGATCGCCTGCTTTACCCAGGTTATCAACATCCTGTAAGAGAATAACTTTCATGCTTGTTCGCTCCTCATGAGGGGATTTAGACCAGGGTGAATCTACTTATTTCAAGAGCGACCCTTGCGGTCGCCCCTACCCTATACATATTTTGTACCGCGCTAGTATACACCTTGAGCAATTTGAACGCAAGCGTTCAAAATTGGCGGGTCTATATCCTTCCGAGTGAAAAATAAGGGAAAGTGTAGGGACGCGATTGATCGCGTCCGCTCCCGTCAGTCCTCGTCCAGGGCGGACGCGATCAATCGCGTCCCTACACTACACCGGGTGTATTGCGTCCCACCTGCTTCTCTTTTATAATAGATATGCTGGAAGGGCGCAACAAATTTAGCCCTTCTGCCTGAAACGAGGATGAGTCCATGGATATTGAGGGAACATATACGCTGCAGGCCCCGGTGGAAGAGGTATGGCAATGTCTGAAGGATGTGCAGGCCCTGCGACACGCCATGCCTGGACTGGAACGCCTGGTATCTACCGGGCAACATGCCTACGCTTTTACGCTGCGCATGAAGCAGGCTCCGATGCGCGGCGTTTACCAGGGAAAGGTCGCGGTCGATAGCGCATCCTATCCCGACCCCCTTACATCCTATCGCTTCTCGATCGAGGGAGACGCACAACACAACCCGTTTCAAGGGATATGGCACATACGCCTGAGCCAGCAGCATGACAATACCATCGTAGCCTATAGCGGCACGCTTAATCCAGGCAAGATGAGCGCGCTGCTTCCGCCACCGCTTGTGAAAGGCGCGGCTAAAATCCTCATCCAACAATTTTTCACCAATCTGGCCGAACAGCTACGCACAACGCCAGACCCTCTCAACCTCTCCCCCGGACATGATGCCTCAGAAGCGCATCCGTACAGGGTAGGGGCGGGGCTTGTCCCCGCCCTGGATACTCATCCTGTTCCCGCACTGGAGGACTCACCTCCGTCTGCGCCGGCGCGCACGCTCATGCGCAGGCTGGTGCGGCTGATCGGGTTGGGCCACCATGATGCTGATCGAGAAGAACAGTGGGTAACACGCTTAAAACGCTTCGGGGTCTTTTCTGTGCTGCTGTTGCTCGTGTGGGTAGGGACGCGACTCCCGCGCCGCTTACTCCCCCGTGATTGAGCGGAGGCGGGCTTTCCAATCGTCCTCATCTGCCCTGTTGCCATCATCGGACGCGCCAATCGTCCAACTACGCGACCCATCAACATTTCTAACGGGTGGAGCTGTCTTTGTTTTGCCAGTCGTCTTCTGGCCTGGAGTACGGAGCGCCGTTTGCGCCGCTTTGCGCACATCATGCACCGCGTCTGCCAGCAGAGGACGAATTTGTTCTTTGTGATGTTCGCCATCCATGCGGCCCAGCGCCCGAATGGCGGAAGCGCGCACATCGGCAGCAGGCACGTTGAGCAATGGTTCAATGTCCGGCGCGAGCTGCGTAAGCGCCAGATCAGAGATCAGGCGCAGCACGCGACTGCGCAGCATCGGGTGAATCAGCGTAACTAAAGCAGCGCGGCAATCCGTGACCAACTGCTCGCGATCGCGAATGCTTCCCTGCCGGATTGCTTCAGCAACTACCACATCGACGGGCAGCGGCGAAGTCCCACGCAGAAAAGGCACGATCCAGGGAGCCACTTCCGCCTGCAGATTATCGCTATCATGCAACTGAAAGGCCCAGGAGAAGTGTTCCGACAACCAGTAGTAGAGCGCCAGCGTCATTTCAGCATCGCGCGCGGCATAGGCTACCATAGCAGGGGGCAGGGGGCGACGAGTCCAGTCGGTGCGCTGCAAACTCTTATCCAGGCGGGTGTTGAATGCGCGCATCAACATAGCTGCCAGCGACGACTCGTGCTGGCCGAAGACCGAGCGGCTGATCGCTTCCAGATCATAATAGCAGGTGACGAATAACTCGCGTTCAGCCATGACGCGCAGGTCTGCCCCGGCTCCATGCAGCAGCGTCCGAATGCCTCGATTATCTACCACGTCTGCCAGCGGCGAGAGGTCGCGCAAACGCAGCGCATCGACCACAAAACAGTGTCCATCAATCGCCAGTTGCAATAGCGCCAGGCGCGGAGAAGACGAAGCTGCCTCGCTCGAATTGTAGGAGCGCGCCTGCGTGAACTCAGCATCGATTGCCACGATAGAAGCCTGCTGCAATACAGTAGCGGCTTGCCGCAATTGTTCCGGGCGATCAACCCAGGCCCGTTCTCCCCTGCTCGCAAGCTTACCGTATGCGGGACTGTTACCCAGATACCCTGGTAACTCCTGTTCCTGCTCCTGCTCCTCGGGTGAATCTGATTTTTGAATACGTTCTTTTTCGCTCAAGAAGATGCCCTGTCAAGATGAATGAGTGGTTGCGCCTCTAAAGCCAATCATACCAGATTTTGGCAGAAACGTATAGAGCTTGCCCCCGCCCTCATCCCTATGCTAAACTGAAGCCGTACAACAAACGTCAAACCGGAAAAGGACAGGGTGTTTCAATGTCAAAGAATGTTCCTGTAACTGTTGCGCGTGGCGATGGCATCGGCCCGGAAATCATGGATGCTACCCTGCGCATTATCGAAGCGGCGGGCGCCCGCATAGATATCGAAGAGGTCGAAGTTGGCGAGAAGGTCTATTTGCGCGGTATCAGCGCGGGCATCGAGCAAAGCGCCTGGGAATCGCTGCGCCGCACCAAAGTATTTCTCAAAGCGCCCATTACAACGCCCCAGGGCGGCGGCTATAAGAGTCTTAACGTCACAACGCGCGTTATGTTCGGGCTGTACGCCAATGTGCGCCCCTGCGTCTCCTATTACCCATTCGTGGATACCAAACATCCCACAATGGATGTCGTCATCATGCGCGAGAACGAGGAAGACCTCTACACGGGCATCGAGTACCGCCAGACCCATGATATGGTGGAAAGCCTCAAACTCATCAGCAGGCCCGGCAGCGAAAAGATCGTGCGCTATGCCTTCGAATATGCGCGCAGCCACAACCGCAAAAAAGTCACCTGCTTCATGAAAGACAACATCATGAAGCTGACCGATGGCCTGTTCCACAAAGTTTTCAACGAGATCGCCAACGACTATCCCGACATCGAAAATGAAGCCTGGATCGTGGATATCGGCTCGGCCAAACTTGCCGATACGCCGGAAGCCTTCGATGTAATCGTCTTGCCTAACCTGTACGGCGATATCCTGTCCGACATAGCCGCGCAGGTGGCCGGTTCAGTCGGCCTGGCCGGTTCGGCCAATATCGGCGACCGCTGCGCCATGTTCGAGGCCATTCACGGCTCGGCTCCCCGGCGCGCCGGACAAAATCTCGCCAACCCGTCCGGGCTGTTGCTGGGCGCGGTTATGATGCTGGTTCACATCGACCAGCCCGATATCGCCACCAGCGTCCACAACGCCTGGCTGCGTACCGTCGAAGATGGCATCCATACGTATGATATTTACAAGGAAGGCGTGAGCACACAAAGAGTAGGCACGCGCGAATTTGCCGACGCCGTCATCGCTCGCCTCGGCCAGGTACCCGGACAACTCAAACCCGTCAGCTATACGAGCGCGCCGCACCACACCTCCTACACGCCCACCGTCAGCACGCCCAGCGCTGAACAGAAGGACCTCGTGGGAGTGGATGTCTTCCTCGACTGGCACAGCGGCACCCCCGACGAACTGGGCGAGAAGTTCAGGCAAGTTGGCAGCAACGGCCTGGAACTGACCATGATTACCAATCGCGGCGCGAAAGTCTGGCCGGGCGGTATGCCCGAAACCTTCACCACCGATCACTGGCGCTGCCGTTTCATGGCCCATACCCGCGGCGCGACCATCGACCATTCCCAGATCATTCACCTGCTCGAACGCATCGACACCGCTGGCTACGACTTCATCAAGATCGAGAACCTCTACAATTTCGATGGCAAAGCCAGCTACTCTACCATACAGGGAGAATAAAAAAATATTCAAACCATTAGGAGCCAGGGCGGGGGCAAGCCCCGCCCTGGCGACCAGCGGAAGCTCTGTTTGAATATAAATACAATGATTGAGAGGATTGTATTGACGTGGTAATTGATGATATACTGGCGCATAACCAGCAATTCGTGCAGCAAAAAACGCTGCCCATCATTGGACACGCGCCGCGCAAGCGTATGGCTGTCGTGACATGTATGGATTGTCGGCTGGTAACAATGTTCGAGCAGGCCCTCGGCCTGGAGCGCGGCGACGTGCTTGAACTCCGCACTGCCGGCGCCACCATCTCCCAACCCGAACGCGAAGGAGCGGCCAGCGACCTGATTCGCTCGCTGGCCGGTGGTATCTACCTGCTGGGCGTGCGCGAAGTCGCCGTTATCGGCCATACTCAGTGCGGCCTGGCGCGCGCCAACCCCACCGCCATGACCGCCTCCATGCAGGCGCTGGGCGTTGACCCCGACAAACTCATGCGAGCAGAAGGAATGGGAGATACGCAAGACCTGGTCAACTGGCTCGGTGCCTTCAACGACGTGCATGTCAACGTGCGCGAAGTAGTCAACGTGATACGCAACAGCCCCTTCCTGCCGAAGATTCCAGTGCATGGCCTCGTAATCGACATCGAAACAGGTAAGCTGGAAATGGTTGACCGGGGGTAATACACAGAAGCATTAACTTAGCACTCAGAACAATCTGCCGCTCGCCTGTCATTCTGAGCGCAGCGAAGAATCTCTGCGTGGCGAGTGAGATTCTTCGCTGCGCTCAGAATGACATTCCCGACTTTGATCGTCAATGTTGATCAGGAGTTATCAGTTGTTCCATAGAGCTACTTCTGCCAAAATTCATACGCTCACAGCGCTGGCTTTATGCTGTCTCACCCTTTTCCTGGCAAGTTGCGGCGGCGTATTAGAGGCGCAGCAGACACAGAAGCAGGCACCATCAGGCTCAAACTTCTCTGCTCAGACGACGCCAACCGCCACAACTTCTCCGGGCAGACCCCTGGTATACGTGGCGTTGGGAGCGTCTGACGCGGTAGGCGTTGGCAGCGATACGCCCGACTCGCAGGGCTACGTGCCGCTGCTGGCGGCGCACCTGCCCAAAGGATCGCGCGCTTTGAATCTGGGAGTGAATGGTATCCACCTGCGCGAAGCCCTGACGACGGAACTGCCCCTGGCGCTAAGCACTTCCCCGAATTTGATTACAGCCTGGCTGGTCGCTAACGATTTCATCGGAGGCGTGACCTATAACGACTATATGCAAGACCTCTCGACACTGCTTTCCCAATTGCGCAACGGAACCCGCGCCAGCATTTTCATAGCGAATCTGCCCGATTTGACGCGCCTGCCCGCCTTCTCCAGCAACACCGCCGCTCAGAAAGCGCAAATGCTCAAAGAGATTGAGCGCTGGGATGCCGGTATTGCTCAGCAGGCGGCGCGGTATGGCGTGACTCTGGTTGACCTTCTCAAACGTGGCAGCGACATTACCGCGCACCCCGAATACATCAGTAGCGATGGCTTCCACCCCAGTCCCGCCGGGTACGCGCAACTGGCTAACATCTTCTGGCAGGCGATTGCAGCATAATCCTCATACAGTAGCGACACCCCTTGCGGGTGTCCCGTTTTATCTTCGTCCCTGCTGATGTATTCACATAAATACACATTGGACGGGACACCCACAAGGGGTGTCGCTACTTTGCGTCTCGTCTTAAACTCCTTATTGTGGGAGAAACAAGGCAGGCGCTCGCCATCGCTATGCATAACAGGGCCGGAACCCCTATCACCAGAGGAGCTGCCAGCGCTCCCAGTAACACCCCGCCAACCGCGCCGCCGAGCGGGTAGCCCGCCACATTGAGCGCGCCGCGCGCCCCGAAAACCTGGCCCCGCACCTGTTCGTGTACAAGTCGCTGCGTCAGCGTCTGTTCTACAACGTAGAATGGCGCGGCGGCGCACCCGGCCAGTACCATAACCACCAGTGCAACAGGCAACGAGCGTATCAGGAGCAATGGCAGCAGCAATACGCCGCTGAAGAACAGGATCATCGCGAGCGCAATACCCTGGCGTTCGCGGCCCACCCAGCGCTGGCTGAGTAAAGCGAGCGCCAGCAGCGAACCCGCGCCGAAAGCCGACATCAGCAGACCATAGCCAGCCGAACCCGCTCCCAGCGTTCTCAAACTATAGAGAGGCATAGCCACCTCCGCCATGCCCTGCGCGAAGAGAAACAGCAGCGTCAGCACGGTCAGCCATAATACGCTGCGCGTGTTGATGATCGCGCTAAATCCCAACCAGGCTCTTTTACCCTGTATCCCCAACTCTCCATTGCGCGCCTGCGCCAGCCGTGGAAGCGAGCTTGCCATCATACCCATGAATACGAATGTAGCAGCGTCGAGTAGTAGCACAGCGGGCGCGTTGAAGTAGAATACCAGGAAGCCCGCGAGTGCCGGTCCAACCAGCGTTGCGGCGTCCCAACTGATCGACGACAGGGCATTGGCGCGTTCCAGCTCTTTCCAGGAAACAAGCCGCGGAATAACGACGCGCATCCCGACCTCTGTCGCAGGCGCGAGCGTTCCGGCGCATAACGCCAGTCCATAGACCATCCAGAGGCGCAGGTTGCCGCTCCAGTACAAAAGCGGAAGAGCGGCAATGATAGCGGCGCGCCAGAAATTGTCGAGGCTCATGATGATGTGTGGCTGGCAGCGATCAAGCAGTTTGCCAATCAACGGGCTGCTTACCATGGCCGGCAACTGGAAACACAGCACCAGCAGACCAATAGCAAGTCCCGAACCGGTCAATTGCAGGACAAACCAGGTCAGAGCTACGATGGTCAACGCATCACCCATGCGCGAGATGATCAGACCCAGCCACAAACGCCGGAAGGCGGGATGCTCTAAGGGGGAGGACACAGCCGCGCCTTTCACTGGCGCTTTGCTGGTCGATAGACGATAGGCGGCAGCTTCGCGCAAGAACTGATCCCTGCGCTGTTTTGCCAGGTGTTGCTGGATATGCGGGTGCATAGTCAATCTCCTCTCATGATAGCGAAAACTCACTCAAGAGGCGCATCGATTGACCATCGGGCCGCCATGCTATAGAATGATGGTAGCCAGACGGTACCAACCGTAAGGTCAGAGGTAGGGCGTGTTTGAAGCTTTGGCCGGCATGAACACGCCCCGCTCGTCTATTTCGTCCTATGTTAGATACGTACTCAATAATTCTCCCAGGCTATCTATCACATCCGGGCGCAAACTGTAGCGTTTATCGCTCAACCTCATGCGCACCAGTCCCACCGAGCGCAGCGTAATCAAGTGATGATGCATGGTTGTTTTTGCCACCCCGAAATCGTCCGCCAGCTCTTGCAAGGTGTAACTTCCCGTTGAAAGCTTCTTGAGAATGCGCAGGCGGCGCTCGTCAGCCAGCGCCTTCGCCAGCCGCAAGAGGCGCACCGGCGGCGCGTTAGTACCCGCCGTGACACTCTCGTCAGCCACAGGGAAGTAGAAAATGCGGGTATCATGATG
>DAHVFL010000012.1 GCA_027316975.1 Chloroflexota bacterium
GCGAAGAGGAGACGTAATTACCGGTAGATTGACCCCACAGGCCCGTTCCGGTGCGGGCATCAATCGCGTAGAGCGTGGAATCGTTGGAGCCGACATAGACAACGCCATTAGCAACCGAAGGTGATGACCAGACTGAATTGGAGGTGGTATACGTCCACGTAACCGCGCCGGTTCGCTCATTGAAGGCATAGACTTTATCGTCACTTGAACCAACGTACACGATGCCGTTGGCAATAGCTGGCGAGGAGCCTATATCTGCCTGCGCCGCATACGACCACAGCGTCTTGCCGCTTTTGCTATCAAGCGCGTAGAAGTGTTTGTTGTTCGAGCCGACGAAGAGGACGCCATTATCAACCACGGGCGAAGAAATGATCTGATCGTTGGTAGAGACCGACCAGCTCAATTGCAGGTGACTTACATCAGCTATAGTAAGCTGGCGTTCCTGCGTGTTGTAGCGCGTATGTCGCAAATCATAGCCGAACATAGTCGTCTCAGAATTGGGGTTTGCGGGAAGAGCAACGCTGGTCTGTGAGTGAAAAAGCGAAGCAATCCACGTATGAGCGGGAGTAATAGCAATGTAGAACAGCGTAGTCGCAAGCACAACAAGTACCAATAGCGTCATGATGAGTAGTGTTTTGCGCCTGGAACCGGGCCTTGCACGGTCGTTCTGTCTTTCCATTGTATCCTTCTGCGCGGATAGCTTTGCAACAACTTACATTTGATTCACATAACAGGCGCAAGTTATTTCACACTCTATACGTCATTACTCTTTGCGTAGTTTCCAGATGTTCTCCATAGGCCAGCGCCTGGCCCATGCAGTCTCATTTGCATCGCGATACGTGCTGCTTGCGTTCTCAGGCGGTTGCGTTTCAATCAAATCTTCCACCACAAAGCCCGATTTGCGGAAAAGTCGTATCCACTCGCCATAGGGCAACTGGAAATTGACCTCGTCCTCCCACTCCAGGCGTGTCATGCCAAAGTAGTCGTTTATGAGGCGATCGGTGAGCCGATCAGTCGCCATGTCCTGGCACAGAAATTGGATTGGCGTAGCAGTTGAGAAGGCGAAAAATCCACCGGGCCGTAAGAGCCGGGCTGCCCCTGGAATAGTGCGCTGCGGATCGCAGAAAGTCATAGCTCCCCAGTCGCAAAAGACTGTATCGAAGCTGGCGTCTGGCAGCGGCACACTTTCAGCGCTGGCCTCGATTAGCGGGAAATCTACACCCGCCTCAGCCATGAGGCGGCGGGCGTGCCGAAGTTGCCGCGACGAGAGATCCAGGCCAACGGGCCGCGCGCCAAGCCGGGCCAGTTCAATGGACCAGCGAGCCGCGCCACATCCCAGTTCCAGCATATCCTTACCCGCCACCTCGCCCAAAATACGGAGTTCAGCCTCTGGTACGCGCCAGAGACCCCAGGCCATCGCATTCTGCCCGGTGAGAGATGCAGCGTGTCGTTCTTCATAACTGTCGCTGCTCGCCTCCCACATCGCCCGGTTCTTACGCGCATGTTCTGAAAGCAAAAGATCCGGTTGCAGGTTATCAGGTTGCGTTTGTTCGCTCATAGCTTATCCTTATAGTAATTGGGATTACTCTTTATTGTACATCACCACGCCAGTAGCGATGAGTAGATTTGATAGCGTATGATTAGCTTTATATGATTTTTGACAACCGAATGCAGTAATGCGTTTGGCCCCGTTCTGTAGGGACAGGGGGCGGACGCGGGGACGGGTGGGGCCTTGTGCTTGTCCTCGTCGCAACACGATTTGTTGTGGTTACGTGTTACCGCCTGGTCGCACTCCCACCAGGGCAAGCACATGGCCCCCTCATCCGCTCCACCATCAGTCCGGTCTTGTCATCCTGAGCGCAGCGAAGGATCTGCCTTGCCGGGCAGCGAGATCCTTCGCTGCGCTCAGGGTGACAACCGGCGGGCGGGACTTGCTCCCGCCCTGGCTGCCCACTACACAGTTCTGTGATAATTCGTTATAATGGTTCTGGAAAGAGCAAAAACTTGCGCAAGGGGAGCAGTATTTCATGCAGCAACAACACATGAACTTTGACCTGCTGGCAGTTTTCAACGCGGAAAGCGACGCGGACGCGGCAGAAACAAAACTCCATAAAGAGGGCTTTGGCGATGAGGAGGTTGTTCGTATGGCGGCCAGTTCGGTGAGCGGAGGGCAGTTCCGCGAGCACGGGCCAAATCGCGACCGCGCCGCCGTCTTTTTGCAAACCTCTCGTTCGGGGCCAAACCCGGTGACGGTGATCCTGCTGGCCGTCGTCCTCGGCGTGCTACTGGGCGCGGTAATGTTTGGTATTACCAATTTCGCCATCGCATCCCATCCTGTCCTGATTGGCACGCTGGCCGGCGTGGTGGTGGGCATCGTTCTGGGAGCGCTTCTCGGCCTGACTCGCAGGGGACGGGTGCGCGGCGCGATCGGCCAGGATGTAACGAAAGCCAATGCCGCCCGAGCGCAGCCTACCTCGGAAGCGCGCACAGTCATTGCTATTCGCCTGCCCGACTCCGATAACATCAGTCGCAAGTCGAAGGCGCGCGCCATCCTGCTGAATAACAAGGGGAAGATTGATAGGAGCGTCGGGGGATAACGCTCCATTTCCCGGTTGCCCTCTTTTTGACTGATCTACAAACAGTAATTAGTACCGCAAATTGAATACTTCACTTGACTACCAGGAGCTATGGCTGTACTGTGTATACTAGATTTAGTTGCGTACACTTCACTCATTCACACTTGTTACAGGAGCATATCGGGTATGACCAATACGCGCAATCTACCGCTTTTACAGGTGGAGACGGAAGAGCTTATTCGCCTGCGCGCGAAGCTGCTGCCTCCCTATAACGTGATCTTATTTAACGACGAATACAATAGCATGGACTATGTCGTTGCTGTCCTTATGCATACCATCAATACGCTCACCCAGGCGGAGGCTGAACAGATCATGCTTACCGCGCACCTGATGGGCAGCGCCGTCGTTATCACCTGCCCCAGAGAAACCGCCGAGTTTTACCAGGAGCGCATCCTTAGCTATGGCCTGACGGCTACCATTGCTCCCGATTAAGTCAATCCCGGTATTTTTCTACGCAATATGATAGATACTCTGTACACAATCGCTATTGACGTAAGAGCGGTTAAGGGTTAGAATCAAAGTGGCCTGAAGGAACTTTTTGAAGACGGTCCATTGTAGGGTACTGTAGGCAAGAAAAGATGCTGTTTATCGCGTTCCATTCAGGGGGAGAAAGACAATGGTTCATATATTCCGTAGAGCCAGAGAAGAGACAGAGACGAGCAAAACTGCTCCAGGGGTTGGAGCAAGCGGCGATATTGCCGTCATCGTCGATGGCAAACGGCTTGACAAAGAGTTAGTGCGCCTGGCCTGCTTCATGGCAAAACGAGGAAAACGCAAAATTCACCTGGTACATATTATCGAAGTTCCCCGCACCCTTCCACTTAAAGCCACTCTCACCAAAGAATCCGAAAACGCCGACAGGCTCCTCACCGAAGCCATGGGCATCGCCGACGAACAGGGCTGCGATGCCATCGCCGAAGTCGTGCAAACACGCGACGCCGGCCCGGCCATAGTCGATGAGGCCAAAGATCACTCCTGCGCCCTGATCCTGCTGGGACTGGTGCGCAACGCCAATAAAGGAACCGGCAGCGGCAACGACCTGGGAAAAACCATTCCCTTCGTGCTTGCCAACGCGCCATGCCGCGTCTGGGTCGTGCAAGACCCGCCCGCGCAGTAGGGTAGGTGGTAGAGACATCTAATTTTAGAAGCTCACCAGACAAAAGCAGCCCCTTTCCTTTCGATGTACTTCTTCGAGCCATCTCTATGGCTGGAATATGTCACATTTTGCGAAATACAACAGGGCACTATATGGTATAATTACACATATTGGCATCTTATTTGTAGCTCCTGACACCATAGTTTCCAGTTCTTACTGCAAGGAGTACGCACATGACGCCCAATCCTGCTGGCCCTGCTGAGCCTCAGCGCCTGCATAGCGACTATTACACGGCACTTTATCAAGCCGCGCTGGCCTTTTCTTCCAGTCTCGAGCTACACGAGGTGCTTCAAACCGTCGTCACGAATATTACTAAAACTATGCGTGTCAAAGCCTGCGTCCTGCGCCTGCTCAATGAGCGCACGGGGCAGCTTCAATTGAGCGCGTATCATGGATTGAGCAGTGGCTACCTGGCAAAGGGGCCGGTAGAAGTGGAACACAGCCCCATCGACAGCGAGGCGCTGCAGGGAAAGACCGTCATGATTTATGACGCGAGCAATGATTCGCGCTTCCAGTACATTGAGGCGGCGCGGCGTGAGGGTATTGCCTCGGTGCTGTGCGTGCCGCTGGAAGTGCGCGGCAAGGCCATCGGCGTCATGCGGGTCTATACCGGCGAGTCCTGCACTTTTCACGATGACGATATCCAGTTTCTCACGGTGCTGGCGCGGCTGGCCGCCCTCGCCATCGAGAACGCCAGCCTGTATAAGAACCTGAAAAGTTCCTATGACGGCGTGCTGGATGTGCTGTGGGGCAGCAGCCTGCAATATTCCGATGCCTGATCTTTCAGAGCCATTTCACCTCACAACTGTATTGGTCAGGTATGGCGATGTAAACGTTGTATGCTCGCCGAATCGCTTTCCCGGCACGGGGAACAGGCGAGCAGAGAGCGGCTTATTCAGGCACGTTGCCAGTGTCGCTACGTCCAGCAGGATGCGCGCAATCTCCTCTTCCTCGATGGTACCCGGCAGGGGAATGGTGTCCAATCCGGTGCCACATACCGCCGAATACAACAACAGTTGATGGATATGCAGCAGCCCTTCTTGCCAGCGTTTTCCCAGTACAGCGTCTTCCAACACCGGTAACATCACCCCGCAATAGCCGCAGGTGGACAAATTCGTATGTTTAAGCACAGACGTGAGCGCGGCGACTACGGCAACGCTACCCGGCGCGCCAATGCACCCGTAGCCGCACATCTCCAACGCGCCCGCGATACTCGCTTCTCCAAGCGGCGCGGGCGAGAGATCAATGCCGCCAAATGCCACCTGCTGCTCAGCCGCGAAGTTCCGCCCCAGTTCAACGACGGGCGTGAGATGTGCCACCAACGCCTGTTGAATGCGCTCGCCGGCAACCTCAAGATCGAGTGGCGCATGGCTCTCTTGCCGCAAGGACTGGATAGCATCAACTACGATGCCCACGCTCTGGACGCCGAGCGAAAGACTGGTAGGCCCATCATGATAGGCTGATGGAAAAAAAGGGCAGCCCGGCGCGACACAGGCCAGAGCCGCGAAACGGAAATTGCCAAAGCCCTCCGGCGTTTCCTCTGCCAGCCGCTTCATCACGTTAGCGCTGCGCCGGGCCGCTTCCATGCGCGGGGCGTACTGGCTCGTGGCAAGCAGCGCCGTCATATTGATAGCGGTTGTAGAAGCCAGCATATCAGCAATGAGATCAACCCGATCCAGGGGAAAATCCGGGCGCGCCGCCCGCGCGGGGCCGAGCGAGCAGAAACCGAGCTTGACATCATCCAACATGCGCTGTAGCTCCTGCGCGTAACGCAGCAGCGCGCCGGGAGACCACCCGGCCAGGTCATCCAACAGCGGGCGGGTCGAAAGACGCAGCGTTTGCACGTCATAGCCTGCCTCTGTATAACGCGCGCCGGCCTTGCCCAATATATCAGCCGCGTATTGAATGGTATCGAAAGACAGCGGGTGCAAATCGGCGAGACCTAACGTGAGAGTGCGAACGGGTGGAAATGACATGTTGGGTTTCCTCTTTTCTTGTGATGCACAGGTATTCTGAGTGTACCATATACCCCCATAATTGACGCAGCACTTGCTCATCTGCTATTATTAGGAAGGGTAGAACGTGCGTAAGTGGATGATTTCAACAAAAACAAAATCAGTGGAAAGGGGTCGCTTTATGACTACATCCTCCAATCAGAATTCGGGTGATAACCAGTACGTGCTGGGCGCGGAAAATGCGGCTGAAATGGCTCGCATTATGGATCAAGATAAGCTCACAAATGAGAGTATGGGTGGGCTTTTTCCAGAGCGACGCGATCACCTTGAGCATATCCATAGCATTCTTGACGTGGCTTGCGGCCCCGGCGGCTGGGTCCATGAAGTGGCGCGCGCCTATCCACACATTGACATCTCCGGCGTTGATATTAGCGCGATCATGGTTGAATATGCAAACGCGCACGCCAGGGTGAGCAGGCTGGCGAACGCGCATTTCCAGGTAATGAACGCGCTGGTATCATTGAACTTTCCCGATAATGCCTTTGACCTGATAAATTCGCGTTTCCTGCTGGGATTCATGAGTCCGCCAGCGTGGCCGAAGCTGGTACAACAGTGTATGCGCAAGCTGCGGCCCGGTGGCACCCTGCGTATGACCGAAAGCGAGGGTTTTGGCATCATCAATACGCCCGCGATGGGCAGATTGAACGAATTAAGCCTGCGCGCGATGTTCAAAGCAGGGCGCAGTTATATACCCGAGGGACGGTCGTATGGCATTACTGCCATGCTTGAACGCTATTTGCGCGAGGCCGGTATTGTCGACATTCGTACCCAGGGCTATGGTTTCAATTATTCGGCTGGCGCGCCTTTGCATGAAAGCTGGTGCGCGAACTTCACCACCGCCCTACAGCTCTTGCGTCCATTCATGACGCAAATGACCCAGGTTGTTTCCGCCACGGAGTATGATGATCTTGTGCAGCAGGCACAAATAGAAATGCTCTCGGACGAGTTCATCGGCATATCGTATGGCCTGACCGTCTGGGGCACCAAACCGGCTGCATACGTACCAACCTCTTGACGAAAATCTGTTCGTCACGTACACTGCCTGCAACACCCTTCTCTGTTGTGTTGCAGGAGTACACTTCTTTGATAGCAGCGCCCATCACTGGCCGCCAGGAAACACCACCCGGCGAATGCTTTCTCTGCGCCATGGACAGCGAGCCGTGCGCGGTGAAAATGCTGGAAGGCACCATCGTTTCGGTGCGCGAGTTCAACTCGCAGGGAGAAATTTTCCCGTATATAACGCTTGCTGTGGGCGGCGAACTTGCCACGCTGCGTCTTCCGCCACCCTATCGCAGCCTGGTACGCTCCCTGAACGACCTGGGAGCGGACCTGCGGCGGCGCAAGCTCACCCTGCGCGTCTTTCACCTGCCCGCCGCCCTTGCTACCAGCGAACACAAAGGCCAGCTCCTGCATCGCTACCAGGCGTGCGAATATACGCTTGCCATATTGGAACCTGATACCCTGCTAAATATTACTGACCTCAACCACGCCGATTACTGCGCCCGGCAATACCTGCTAAACCGCCTGGCTTCTTCGCCGCAATCCGCCGCCGCCATGCGCGGCAACCTGGTGCATAGCAGCTTCAAAGAATTGCTCAAAGAACACGACCGGGGCGAATTGATGCAGGGAGGGGCAGAGCGGGGGAAAGAAACGCCCCTGGCTACCCTGCAACGTCACTTTGAACAGGCGCTGGAGCGCAGCAGCATCGATCTTGCCATCACCAACACACCCGTCGAAGAAGTGCGCGCCGATGCCGCGCCCCATTTGCAAAGCCTGGCGAACTGGTTTGAGCAACAGCACGCGAGCCTGTGGGATATGCCCACGCAACCAGCCAGCGATACAGAAGGTGAAAACATGGTGCGCGCCGAAACCTTCCTGCTCGCGCCAGAAATCGGCCTGCGCGGGCGGCTCGACGCGCTGTGGCGGCAGCGCAGTCGCCAACGCCTGCTCGAACTCAAGACGGGGGGCGCGAGTGGCGATTTGCCCAGATCGGCGCATCGCTGGCAGGTGCAGGGCTATTTCTCGCTGCTGGCGGTGCGGCGCGATCCCAGAATGAAGAACGCGCTTGCCACGCTGCTCTATAGCGGCACGCCGGGCGCGGCTACCGACTTCAACCTGCGTTTTACCATCACGCAGTTTCAACGCGTCAATGAAACGCGCAACATACTGGCATTCAGTCATGTCACGGGCATCGCGCCTGCTCCGCCGGGGCCGTCGCGCTGCTCCAAATGCGCCATGCTCGAACAATGCCAGGCGGTCTCGTCGCTGCTCGACTGGCTCCCGCCACAGCCCCTGCAACCCTTGCAGCCCTTGCAGCCCGACAAAGCGGACGAGAACGGGCAGAGCGCGCAGGCCCAACCCGCCAGCCATGCAGCAAACCTCTACAGCGAGACCGATCGTGCCTTCTTCAAGCAGTACTATGACCTGCTGCACCTGGAAGAGCGCGAAATAGAAGCGCAGCAAGCCCGCCTCTGGCAAACGCCCGTCAACGAGCGCGTCGAGCAGGGCAGCGCCATTCGCAACCTGCAATTGATCGAGAAGGCGGTGCCAACGGGCCAGGGCGAGTGGCTGCAAACTTTCGCCTGCGAGAACACCTCAGAATTGCGCGAGGGCGACGAAATCTTGCTGAGCGATGGCGATCCCGTGACCGGCGAAGTCGTGACCGGCGCCATCTTGAGTATCAGTTCCGAACAAGTCACCACGTGGACGCCTGAATTGATCGCCCATCCGCGTTTGATTGACCGCTATGCCACCAGCATCGTGCATGTGCGCACCCTGCAAAACCTGTTGCGCTGGCTGCAGGCCGACTCCCATCTACGCGAACTCGTGGCGGGCGCGCAACGCCCGCGCTTTCACGCGGTCGCCTACACTCCCCAACCGCATCTCAACGAACAGCAAAATCTGGCGGTCGAACGCGCCTTGCAGATGCGCGATTACCTGCTCATTCACGGTCCGCCCGGTACTGGCAAAACCAGCGTCATCGCGCACATCGTGCGGCAACTGTGCCAGCAGGGACAGCGCGTGCTGCTGGCCGCCTTTACCAACCAGGCCGTTGATAATATGCTCAAGCGGCTGGAAAGCGAAGGTTTTACGAACGTTGTGCGCCTGGGACACGACCGCAGCGTCGATAGCGCCATCCAGCATCGCCTGCTCAAACGACTGGTCGAACAAAAAGGCGATCAGCAATCCGCGCGCGACGTGTTGCAAAACGCGCCCGTGGTGGCATCCACCACCGCCACGTGGTCATCGGACAAATACACGCCGCCAGCGTTTACTGACAACACGGGCGTGGCTCAGGAGAATGGCAGTTTACTCTTCGATGTTGCCATTATCGACGAGGCCGGGCAATTGACGCTGCCCGCTATTCTCGGCGCGCTGCGTTTCGCCAGGCGTTTCATCCTGGTAGGTGACGAAAAACAGCTTCCACCGCTCGTTCTGAGCAAAGAAGCAGGCCAGGCCGGACTATCCGACTCGCTCTTCAGCATTTTGAAACAGGCTGACGCGCGCTACACGATGGAGCAAAAAGAAGCCACCAGCGCGTGCGTGCCTTTACAAATGCAATATCGCATGAACCGCTGGATTTCACAATTCGCCTCGCATACCTTCTACAGAGGAGAACTGCACCCGCACCCTACGGTTGCTAACCGCATACTGACTTTTAGCGCGCCGCGCTCCGGCGTCGATAGCGAAAAACCCTGGATTACACGCGCGCTTGATGCGCGTTTGCCGCTGGTATTTCTTGATGCGCGGAGCGAGCCAGGGATACAAGAGGGCCTCAAGACAAGCAATTGTGAGGCTCGCGTCGTGAGAGAAGTGGTAGCAGGCTTGCTGGCGCGTGGCATAGACGAGGGGGATATCGGCATCATCGCCCCGTATCGAGCGCAGGTAGCCAACCTGCGCCGCCACCTGTTTGCCAGTGACGAGGAAAGCGGCTGGCGCGCCCTCTCTCCCACCACGCGGCTGAGCGTCGATACCGTTGACCGTTTCCAGGGGGGAGAACGCTCTATCATCATCATCTCATGTGCGACAAGCGTTACGCCGCCCGCCGACAGCCAATTGCGCGATCACCTCACCAACCCACACCGCCTGAACGTGGCCCTCACCCGCGCTCAACGCAAGCTTCTTCTGATTGGCAATGCTGCCGCGCTGGCAGAGCTGCCTGTTTTCCAGCAATTACTGGCTTATTGCCGCGATGAGCGCGCGCTGATCGCTCACTGAGAACGTATGCATCCCTTGCAGGATGATTTCTACAGCGTGTTTCAAGTTCAAGGCGACATGAAATGGGCGATTGGTGTGCTGGTAATACTGGCGGTAATGCTCTATCCCCAGGCCGGTTAGCACGAGCATGGTGCGGATACCCGCCGCCAACCCGGCCTGCATGTCGGTGATGCTATCTCCAATGAATACGGCGTCGCTCATATCCAGGTCGAGTTCGCGACTGGCGCGCAGCAACATACCTGGGCGCGGCTTGCGACAATCACAACCGGCGGTTTTGCCGTGCGTGCAGGCGTACACCTGTTCGACCACACCGCCCACTTCCTCAAGCGCAGCCAGCATCCGGCGGTGAATATCTTCCATTGCACCGGTCGAAATAAGTCCCTGCGCCACTCCCGCCTGGTTGGTGCAAACGACGATGCGATGTCCTGCCTTTGTCAAAGCGGCGATTGCCTCGCGTGACCCTGCTAAAAAGCGGAACTCATCCCAATTTTTCACGTAATCTGGGCGGTTCTCATTGATAACACCATCCCGGTCAATAAAGATTGTTGACACCCGGTCACTCCTATCATTGTATCTCTAGAATGGATGATCCACTTTTGCTCTACCGAATTTATTCCAGCGTGCTTTCGGTCAGAGGGATATCAATATCCACCCGCGTCCCCTTGCCAGGCGCGCTATCGATTGTGACACGCCCGCCCAGCATGGCCGCGCGTTCTTTCATTCCCAGTATACCCTGATGGTAGCCACTCCCCCTGGATACCACCGGCGCGATTTTCGCCATGCCGCTTCCATCGTCCGCGATACTGATATATACATGTCCCTCATACCCGAACATACAGATATGAATTGTGGATGCATTTGCGTGTTTTTCTATATTCGTCAGCGCTTCGCGCGCGATGTAGTACACATTCGACGTAAAATCATATGGTAAAACAGCGGGCCAATCCTCGCACTCATACTCAACCCGGTAGCCCGCGCTCTGTAACGATGCTAAAAGCATCTCCAGCGCGTTCTCCAACCCCATGTCGATTTCTGATGGTATGCGCAATCCGCCAAGCGCCTCGCGCATTGAAGCCAGGCTGTCGCGAGCCAACGCCTGCCACATTTCTACCTTCTCCGCCACCTGTTGACCCGCTTCCCCACTGGAAGCGAGATCGCGAGCGCGGAAGTATTCCAGGTCGGCTACCAGAGCTGTCAGAGATTGCACAACGCTATCGTGTAAATCGCGCGCGATCCGCCGCCGCTCCGCATCCTGTACCAGACGTGTGATGGGGGAATCTAACACATCGAGCATGGCAGTATTTCCTTTTTAGACTAACCTGCCGCTAATTCAAACCACCTCCTGCCACCACCCCACATCCCGCGGCCCGATCTATTTTTTTGCACTACCCTCCATATATACCTCTTACGCGTTACGCTTCAATTGAGACAGGACTACGAGAATGGTTAAGATTTGATGAAGAAGGCAATGACTTCTTAACCAGGTGGGTAATGTGTCCCATTTGTCCCTTTGCTTTGCCTGTACGGACCGGGCGTTTGTCCCGCCTGTCATCTGTCATCCTGAGCGCAGCGAAGGATCTGCGCACGGCCCCGCGAGAGATCCTTCACTACGCTCAGGATGACAGCCGTGCTTCAGTTCGCGCCTTCGTAGCAGGGTAGGGCGAGGCTTCGCCGCTTTTGCGCCCCACCGCTCAAGTTCGCGCTTCGGGGGCTTGCCCCCGCCCTGATTGCTCTGATATACTCAACCAACAGCATTCGTCGGATAAAGGGGGCTATATGGTCTGTTCTTCATGTGGCACGCGCAATCGCGATGGGGCAAAGTTCTGCCATCGCTGCGGCGCCGCTTTGTTCAGCGATGAGCGGCTGCGCCAGTTGGACCTGTGTTTTGTGATGGATGCTACCGGCAGTATGCGAGATCATATCGACGCCGCGCGCAAGAATCTCCAGACCCTGGCGCGCAAGCTGACCGCGCACCCGCTGCATCCCAACATGTCCTACGCGCTGGCGCTGTACCGCGATCACGCCGACCCCGGTAAGGACGCGGGCGCGGTTACGGAACTCTTCCCGTTCTCCCTCTACCTGGCTGATCTGCAACTCGCGCTCGATGGGACGCGCACAAAGGGCGGCGGCGGTGATGGCGCGGAAGCGGTAGCCGATGGCCTGTATGACGCCTGCTATCGATTGCAATGGCGCGAACACTCGCACAAGGTCATATTGCTGGCAGGCGACGCGCCCCCGCACGGCTTCGGCGGGCACAAGGATAGATACCCGCGCGGCTGCCCCTGTAAGCATGACCCTGAGATTGTTGCGCGCGAGGCGCACAGGCGCGGTATAACGGTCTTCAGCCTTGGTATCGGCGACAACCCATTTATGGCGAAAAGTTTCCAGCAGATTGCTCGCTGCGGCGGCGGTATGTTCGTCTCCATCAACAGCGCCGACTCTTTGATTGACCAGATTGTGGATATTATGCTGGGCGAATTTGGCAAAGTCGATATCGATAGCGCCGTGCTGTCCGCCTATCGCCCGGACGCCACGCCGCAATCCATCGCGGCTGCCACCGGACTCCCCACCGGCGATGTTGACGACAGTATGAACCGCTTGCGACAGAAACGCCTGATTTAGCTCACAACGCAACGGGAGGTTGCCATGCCACAGGGTACTATTCTTACAGTGGGCAGTTTGAATATGGACCAGATTGTCCACACGCCGCGTATGCCCGTTCTGGGAGAGACGCTGCTGGGCGCGGGTTCGCTCAAACTCGTGCCGGGCGGCAAAGGCGCGAACCAGGCTGTAGCGATGGCGCGCCTGGGCGCATCTGTGGCGATGGCCGGGCGCGTGGGCAGCGATCCCTTCGGAGCGCAACTGCTCAAAGCGTTACAGGCAGACGGTATCGACACCCAACTCGTGGCCGTTGATGACAGGGAAGCCAGCGGCGTAGCCTTTATCTTCCTCGCGCCGGATGGAGAGAATGCTATCGTGGTAGCATCCGGCGCGAATATGCGCGTGGGCGCGGATATGCAGCAGATGCGTTCAATTTACGAGGCCATCTCTCACTGCTCCGCGCTCGTGTTACAACTGGAAATCCCCCTGGAAACCGTCAAAAATGCGATAGAAGCCGGCCACCAGGCAGGGGTACCGGTTATTCTCAATCTCGCGCCCGCTCAACCTTTGCCCTGGGACACACTGAGGCACCTTACCGCGCTGATCGTCAACGAGAACGAGGCCAGTATGCTGAGCGGCCAGCGCATCGACTCGCTCGAAGACGCAAGCATCGTGGCAAAGGTGTTGAGCGGACGCGGCATCCCCATCGTCATCATCACGCTGGGCGCGCTAGGCGCGTTGCTGGCATCGCATGGCCCTACGGGCGAAACGCACATCGCGCATCAGCCCGCGCCCAGCGTGCAGGTCATCGATACAACTGCCGGCGGCGATTGCTTCGCCGGCGCGTTCACCGTCGCCTACACCGAACAGCAACCGCTACAGGATGCGCTGCGCTTCGCCGTCTACGCCAGCGCGCTAAAAGTAACGAAATTCGGGGCGCAATCGGGCCTGCCAGCACGCAGGGAAGTGGAAGCGTTTATGGAAGAACATGAGGAGCGCTCCGGGCAAAGTTAGGCAGGCGTGGGCGATATAGTTTTGCGTGAGCAACCGGGGCGAAGTCAAGCCTCGCTCTGCTCATTCTCCCCTTTTTTCCAGCGCGGCAACAGGACTCGCAATCCGATTCCCTGTCCCAGGAGTGTCACCAGCACCACGCCGTAGACAATGCCTTCCAGGAGGCCGCGCGCTGGAAGCGTGATCGGTAAACTGAGCACGAGCGCGATCGAAAGCGCGCCTCGTAGCCCTGAGAGCAGAATGATCGGACGCCAGCGGGAGGGGATTGGCTGTGGTCTCGACGACAGTAAGGAAGGATGAGACGGCTTTTTTCGAGCGAGGCGACGCGCGAAGGCATCGTGTAGTGGCAACAATACATAGATCATGGCTGCTCGCCCGATGACTACTCCTGCAAGAGCCAGGCCGATACCTGCAAGCGCGTGAAGAAGATTGGACTCTCCGATCTGGACACCCAGTAAGAGGAAGAGCAAAGAATTGGCAAGATAGCCGAGAAACTCCCAAATATCGTGAGCCGCCTGCTGTGTCCGCTCCGACATGCCTGTGTTCCGCCCGTAGCTTCCCAGCACAAGCCCCGCGCCCACCACCGCCAGCAAACCCGACGTGCGCAGCGCTATTCCCAGCAGGTAGACTCCGTACGCTACGCTCACCGTTACGGTGATTTCGATGAGATGATCGTCCACCAGGCGTAAAAGATGCCCCACGAGCCACCCCAGACCCAGTCCCAGCGCGAGTCCGCCCAGTATCAACCAGAGTACCTCCAGGATAACTAGCCAGACCGCAGGTTCCTGCGCAACCCCGTTTATCCCCGGCGCAACAAGGAGAAACCCGAGCACCAATTCATAGATGGCCGCTCCTACGCCATCATTGAAAAGGCTCTCCCCTTCCACAATGGTACGCAAGCGATCTGAAAGACCCAGCTGGCGCAATAGCGCCAGCACCGCAATCGGATCGGTTGGCGAGATCATCGCTCCCAGCAGCAGAACGAGCAACCAGGAAAGCCCCAACGTCCAATGTAAGAGCGCGGCAACAACCACGATGGAAAGAAGCAGGCCGGGCACCGCGAGGAGGAACACGGGTAGCCAGTTCGCGATCAGTTGCTTTATATCCACATTCCAGGCCCCTTCAAAAAGCAAGGCCGGCAGAAAGAGGAACAGCACCACGTCAGGATTCAAATGGAGGTCGGGGAGGAGCGGCGAGAAGCCGATGAGGAGTCCAACAACTACCAGGACGAGAGTGTAGGGAAGACGCAGTGGCCGCGAAATAAGGGCAACCGCCAGGGTAATCACCAGCAAAAACACCAGGATTTGGACGTTGCGCTGTGTTTGATCGCCAGGTATCAGCGCTCCCGCAATGCTGAAGAGAAAAGTGTGAAACAATTACTACCCTTTCGAACTCCAAATGCGCCCGCCGCCGGCCACGTTTCCCGGTACCCCGCGCAGGCGCTTTGAAACCTTTTTTTCTTATTCTAACACGCGGACTTTCATCGAGGCAAAAGCGAGAGCCACCGGGGATAGGTTGGCGTGCCTTAACAGGGGTGTCCAGCGTGAAAAAACTCAAGCGCACTCAGCTTTTTACATAGCTCTGCGCATCGGGCAGCAAAAACATATGTGATACAATCTGAACAATGGATGCGTGCAGTGAGCAACTCGTGATTATCGCCGAAAGAGGAAACTTCTGTGGTTCGATTGTTGCTTGACACCGACCCCGGCATTGACGACGCGCTGGCGTTGTTTCTGGCCCTGGCTTCGCCTGATATACAGCTCGAGGCTGTGACGACGGTGAGCGGCAATGTGCATGTGGATTTCACCACGCGCAATGCCCTGGCTCTACTGGAACTGGCGGGACGACCTGGTATTCCGGTGGCGCGTGGCTGCGACCGCCCGCTTGTGCGCCAGCCGGTAATCGCCGACTACGTGCATGGGCAGAATGGATTAGGCGGGGTGATGTTGCCAGAACCGCAACAGCGGCCCGTAAGCGTTCACGCGGTTGATGTGATACTACAGAAGATTCTAGAAGCTCCAGGCGAGATCACGCTTGCAGCCATCGGCCCGCTGACGAACCTGGCGCTGGCGGTGCGGCGCGAGCCGCGTATCGCGCAGTTGGTGCGCGAAGTGCTGGTAATGGGCGGCGCGCTGCGCGTTCCCGGCAATGTGACCCCGGTGAGCGAATTTAATATTTTCGCGGACCCCCATGCCGCGCATATCGTCCTGCACGCTGGCTGGCCCATCCGCCTGGTCTCGCTGGACGCCACCAACCATGCTGACATGCGGCGCGAGCAGTTTAACGCGCTTGCCACCAGAAGTCATCCCGTCACCCAATGCATGAAAGCTATGGTCGATTATCACCTTGACGATTTTGGCAAAGCGCGCGGAATTACCGCTTTCCATATGCACGACCCGCTCTGCCTGGCGGCTGCCATTTCACCCGACCTCATCGACTGGAAACCCGCCTATGTCGATGTTGAACTGAACGGCACGCTCACGCTGGGAGCAACCGTCGCCTACTTTGAAAAAATGGAGGACATCGACCCGGACCTGGCGCACCCACGCCGCTCAAATGTACTGGCGTCGGTTGGAGTGGATGTCGAACGTTTTGTGGCTATGTACATGGAACGGATACACAATGCATTTTCTTTAGCTCGATAATGCTTTTGTGATTACCGACAAGTCCGCAGAGATCCTTCGCTGCGCTCAGGATGACAGCAGCCCTTATGCTTGCGCTATGAGCTTGCCATCGCCCAGGCCTCGTGTTTTGACAAGTCACGCGCTATAAGATATAGTAAGAACAGGTAATTCCTATCATTTTAGTATGGTTTAAGAACAAAGGAGCACAAAGACCATGGCAATTAACGAAGCAGAAGTCATGGATGCGCTGCATGAGTGTTACGATCCAGAAATTCCCGTCAATATTGTTGACCTTGGGCTAATCTATAACGTTGATATAGATAACGAGACCGGGCATGTAGATATTACCATGACTCTCACAGCGCTGGGATGTCCGATGGCGGGCGAAGTCATCGCCGAAGTCGAGATGCGCGTGACAGAGGTTGAGAACGTCACGTCTTGCAAAGCAACCCTGACTTTTGATCCTCCCTGGTCTGCTGATCGCATGACCGAGGATGCCAAATGGGAACTTGGTATGGTCTAGCGCTCTATTACACAAAAAATAATTGTAGGCGGTGATCTGTATGGCATTTTCACAACCACCAGATGCGGGAGACATACGCGCAACCCTTGCGCTCGGCCAGGCCGAGGCGCAAACAGGCAGTAGCCGCACGCTCAATCTTCCAGGCGGTCGGCGCATTACTGTGTCTATTCCGGCAGGGGTCTATAATGGGCAAGAACTGCGTGTCGCGGGTCAGGGCGAACCAACCTGGCAGGGTGGTCCCGCCGGTGATCTCATTTTGACCCTCTCGATCGCGTCTGAGCCGGTGGTGGCGCAATCCAACCCTGGGATGAACGAGTTTGCGCCAACAGAAGCTTACTCGGCGCAATCGTTTCCACAGACCGCTCCGCCCCCATCCGGCTACCCGCCCGCGACAGCAGGCGGCAATTCTCCCTATACAGCCTACCCACCTCAATACAACGACCCACCCGCCGGGGCAACGCAACCTGCTTTTACTACACCACAACAGCCACAGGAGCCGATGTATCTGCCCCAGAATCAGGCAGCCAACCAGCAACCTTCCTATCCAGGCTATCCCGGTTACACACAACCCGGACAAATGGAGGGACAATATTATTCGCCACCAGCACCTGACCAGCCACCTGCGCCTGCGAGGCGCAGGCTTTCGCCTGCTATCCTGAGCCTTATCATTGTACTGGTAGTGCTCCTGCTCGCTGGCAGCGGACTCATCTACTACGTGGGAGTGTACCAGCCCAAAGTGCAGCGCGATTCTGCAACCGCCACTGCTCAGGCCTACTTGACCGGCACCGCCAATGCCCAGAACAGCGTGACAGCCCAGGCGAATGCCACCGCCAATGCGATAGCCAGCGCGACAGCTAACGCGCAGGCAACCGCCAATGCCCAGTCGTCCGCGACAGCCACCGCGCTTCAGAATATCCTGACATCGGCTATCAGCGGCACACCGGTATTAAATGACCCGCTGAACGCGCAAAGCGGCAGTAACTGGGATACGCTCGCGCCCGCCAGTTCTTCTGTTGGAGGCAGTTGCCAGTTTCTCAACGGCGCGTATCATTCGAATATGCCAGCCAGAGGATACTTCCAACCCTGCTATGCGAATACCCCCACCTTTAGCAATTTTGCCTTCCAGGTTCAGATGACCATTACCCAGGGAGACGAAGGCGGCATCCTGTTCCGCGCCGATCCCAACACTTCCAAATACTACCTGTTCCGCATCGATACAAACGGCGCGTATGACCTCTTTGTCTACTCGAGCAGCCAGTCCAGTTCCGCAACACGCCTGCTTAACGGCACCGCGCAAAGTTTCAAAACCGGCCTCAACCGGTCCAATACGCTCGCTCTCGTTGCAAAAGGCAACATCCTGTACGTTTACATCAATGGGCAGTTCATCAATAGCGCGAGCGACGGCACCTTCAGCTCTGGCAAAATCGGAGTATTCGGGGAAGACGCCACTAACCCGACCGATGCAGCCTTCGCAAACGCGCAAGTCTGGCAGTTGTAAAAAAACAATACATGATACGCAGGCCACAAACGGCGCGCCTGTCATCAACGATCCACTTGCCCGCGATAATTACAACTGGGATATCGGCAACACCAACGACGGGGGAGGCTGTTTCTTCTCAGAATGCAGAGGTGTGGAAACTATACATTCTGGGAGGCGCTACTAGCCCCCTCGTAGCCCCCAAAAAGGCGTTCGAGGAGAAAGGGTTTCCTTGTATACTCTGAAGACGTGCAAGTCCCTGTAGAAGGAAGAGGAGCACACATCCACATATACAGACCTTTTTGGGGAGATACTTCATTTTTCAGACGTATATATGGATGGACACTAACTTAACGGTCTGAACGGCAGGTCGTCATACCTTAGCACTTTCAGGTTGAGCCGTCCCAGGCAGCGGAGGGTTCGTACCACGATGCGCGTTAAGCGCAAGGAGGAGTCTTTATGCCTATTTATGATCGTCATGACCGTCAAGAGCTGGATAAACTCGTCGAGGAGTACACCACTACCAGCAACATTAACAGGCGCCAATTTTTGCAGCGGGCAATGGCGGCTGGCCTGAGCGTCAGCGCGGCCTCGGCCTTGCTGGCAGCCTGCGGTGGTGGTTCCACTGGCACAGGCACCCCGACCACAGCCTCATCCGTTGACGTGCTGAATGTGTGGAGCGGTAATGAACTGACTAATTTCCAACTCATCAACACAGCGTTCAAAAAGAAGACCGGCATTCAGATCAACGTCGAGTCCACCCGCGACCTGCCAACTGTACTGAACACGCGCGTCAAGGCTAACAACCCGCCCGACGTCACCGGTTCGCCCGGACTGTCTCAGTTCCATACACTGATTTCCCAGGGGAAAGTGGTGCGCCTGGACACGTTCTTCGACATGACCCAGGTCCGGAAGGATTACTCCCAGGACTGGATTAATCTGGCCTCCCAAAACGGTGGCCTGTACGCCGTGCTTCCGAAGGCCAACAGCAAGGGTACCATCTGGTATAACCCGAAGGCGTTCCAGGCCATCGGCGGTACAATTCCCCAGACCTGGAATGACCTGATTGCCCTTTCGGACAAGATCGCCAACAGTGGCAAATATCCCTGGTCTATGGGCGTGTCAAGCGGGGCCGCCAGCGGCTGGCCCGCCGCTGACTGGATCGACCAGATCTACATGAGCCTGAATGGCCCCACTATGGTTGACCAGTGGATAGCACACAAAATTCCCTGGACGCACTCCAGCGTCAAACAGGCCTTCCAGTACTTCGGCCAGATCGTCAACGGCAAACGCTACATCCAGGGTGCGCCGACCTCCATCCTGGCCACCGGCTTCACGGATGCCTCCTATCTGCCATATGATTCTCCACCAAAGGCGTACCTGTACTACCTGGGTGACTTCACGGTAGGGTTCATTACAGCTCAGTTCACCAGCCTGCAGGCCGGAACGGATTACAATTTCATCCCCTTCCCCACGCTCAACCCGCAGTACGCGGGCGCGATCACCGGCGGCGCTGATTTCCTGTTCGCGATGAAAGATAACACTGCCGTCCGCGAGTACATGAAATACCTGTCAACGGCCGAGGCGCAGACCATCTGGATAAAGCAGGGCGGCGCATCCTCAGTCAACAGATCAGTCGACCTGAGCGTCTATCCCAACGATGTGCAACGCAATGCCGCCAAGCAGTTGAGCCAGGCTACCTCGTTTAGATCGAGTCCAGATGACCAGATGCCCACCGCGATGGAGACCGCATTCTGGAAGGCTACGCTGGCGTACATCCAAAATCCGGGGCAACTGGACAGCATACTCAGTGGGCTGGAAAGCACTGCTTCGTCGGTGTACACCTCCTGAACAATCCAGGGGAAGTTCACCAGATGTAAAGAGACTGCTGTCCCGCGGGACCAGTCTCTTTACATCTGATCCTTACGCATTTGCTGGAGCGTTCGCCAGGAGAGGATAGAAAAAGCGACCTCGTAATGATACAATTGACACTGCATAGATATTTCCTTTTCTCGCGACCGAGGAGCTTCTTTACCCGCTGATCTGCGTACGCCGTGATACCTGCAACCTGTAGGTCACTTGTTTTGGCAAAGGAGGCCATGTGTGGCAACGATAAGTCAAGAAGGCGTTTCTCTGGCTGTCCCTCCACGTAGAAGAAGGATGGAAGGCATCTCCTGGTCGGCCTGGATATGGGTCGCGCCTGCCCTGTTGTTGATCGGGGTCTTTTACATCTGGCCCATGATCGGCACTATCGTGACCAGCCTTGAAAATGTCGATACGTTGGGGAACGTGACGGGGTTTGCCGGACTGAAATGGTACAAGACTATCTTCACCGACCCGACCAACCTCATTATATTGAGGAATAACCTGCTCTGGTTGGTCGTCGGGACGGCGCTGACAGTAGGGCTGGGCCTGATCATCGCGGTACTGGTAGACAGGGTGAAGATCGAGAGAGTGATCAAGTCCACGCTCTTTATACCAATGGCGCTTTCATTTGTGGCCGCCGGCGTCATCTGGCGCTTCATGTACATCTACAGACCGGCCGGTGAAAACCAGATCGGCCTGCTCAACGCCTTCCTGGGGCTTTTCCGCATACCGCCCCAGGCCTGGTTTGTCAATGAAGCTGTCAACAACTTCGCCTTGATCGCTATCTACGTGTGGATGTGGACGGGCTTTTCCATGGTGATTCTCTCAGCGGCCCTCAAAGGTATCCCCGACGAAATCATCGAGGCAGCTAAAATGGATGGCGCGAACCGCTTTACCATGTTCTGGCGCGTCATGATCCCGATGATCGCCCCGACCATTACCGTTGTCACTATCACCATGGTCATCAATATTCTCAAGATCTTCGATGTCGTCTACGTCAATACCGGCGGCGCTTTTAACACAAGTGTGATTGCCCAGGCGTTTTACGACCAGTTGTTCACTAACCAGAACGGGGGCTTCGGAAGCGCGTGGGCGGTGGTCCTGACCCTGGTGATTTTGCCGGTCCTGATCATCAATATTCGTAGAATACGAGCAGAGGAGGGGCTGCGATGAGCCGACAGATTACCGAACTGGCCTCACGCGAAAAGGCAAAGAGCGTCACTGAGCGACTTGGAGCGCTGGAACGGCCTCGCACACCCTGGGAGCGCTTCATACATGCGTTCAACAGTAGCTCCGTCACCATTCTTGTCGTCGTCATTGCGCTCCTGTGGTCGATTCCGACCTTTGGCCTGTTTGTTGCATCGTTCCGCCCACCACAGTTGATCAGCTCCACCGGCTGGTGGTCGGGACTCGTCCCCCCCTGGCGCTTTACCCTTGAGAACTATCAGGCGGTCATCCAGGGGCAGGGATTTGGCATGGCCTTTCTGAATAGCCTGATCATCGCTATACCGGGGACGATCTTGCCCATAGCGGTTGGCTCATTCGCGGCCTACGCCTTCGCCTGGATGAAATTCCCATTTCGCAACTTCCTCTTTCTCCTCATCGTGGCAATGCTGGTTATTCCAAGCCAGATTGCGCTGGTGCCTATTCTCACTCTGTTCACCGCGATCGGGTTCACAGGGCAATACTGGTCCGTCTGGATTGTACACACCGCCTTTGGGCTGCCTTTTGCGATCTTCCTGCTGCGCAACTTTTTCTCCGCACTCCCCAGGGATCTGATCGAATCGGCGCACATCGACGGGGCCTCGTCCTGGCGCATCTACTGGAACCTCATCTTGCCGTTGTCGGTGCCCGCCCTGGCCTCACTGGCTATCTTCCAGTTCATGTGGGTCTGGAACGACCTGCTGGTCGCCTTGATCTTCCTGGGTGGAGCCGTCGAGAAGGCGCCGCTGACATTGGCAGTAGCCAACCTGGTTGGCTCCTATGGCGAGGGCTACCAGTTACTGACCGCCGCGGCGTTCATCTCAATGGCCCTGCCACTGGTGGTCTTCTTCGCCCTGCAGCGCTACTTCATACGCGGTATCCTGGCCGGCTCGGTCAAGGGTTAGTGAACTGTCACCCTTCACCTGATCGATGGGTGTAGGAAATAGTATAATATCCCCAAGAAACTGGACAGGCCAATAAGATAGAATGAAGTGGTATCGAGAAATGTCAGGAGGAAAACGATGTCTGTTCAACGAAAACGGTACAGTTCAGAGG
>DAHVFL010000130.1 GCA_027316975.1 Chloroflexota bacterium
GCTCTGACCGGCAGCAGGACAATTTGCCGCGGCGTTAGAGCGTAACGCAGGCGCATTCCGCGCAGGAACAGGCGGATGAGAGAACGTAGTGGCGTTGTCCAGACCATTGATCGACACGATGCTCCGCGCAATAGAGGCGGGAAGCGCCGGTCGGGTGGCATTGGAAAAGAACGAACGCCCATCCGGTGCCATGTAATCGTTGATCGTCACGCCAAAAACACGTTCCGCCAGCGACTGAGGTCCGCTGAAATCAATCAGCGTCGGATACGTCTGGGTCACGTTAAACCCTTGCCCGCTTAAATAGGTGATGACTTGCTGCCGCTGCTCGACTGTCGGGCCGAACTGCTGAGCAAACTGGTCGGGCGTCAAGTACTGGCGATAGTTGGACGAAGAGGGATCATACAAACTCTGGAGGAACGCGCTCAGTTGCTCCTGATTGCGTAACGCCAGGCCAACGCTCATCTGCAGGGTGCGACCGGTGGTATCGCTGCCCAGCAACTGGCTCAATCTCACTAAAGGGGGAAGATTGCCGATAACCATCGGCTGTGATTGCGCTTCCGCCTGCGCGGAATGGAAGAAACGGGTGGGAATAACCAATCCACCCACCACTAAAATAAACAAGAGACCTACAATTACGCCTACTTTCTTGCGCACAATGACCTCCTTCTATGACAGAGATTTCCGTCTGCCTGAAAGAACGCTATTACGCGGCTAAATCGCAGATTTCAAAGACAAAATTTCTCGTTTAACATACCCCCCATGCCACCCTTGCCACGCCTTTCACTGGTAGGTTTTTTGAAACGCGCCGGAAGAGCCTGTCATCCTGAGCGCAGCGAAGAATCTCTCGCCGGCAGCGCGCAGATCCTTCGCTGCGCTCAGGATGACAGCTCCGGCGACTGCCTGTTGCAAACAACCTACCAGTGAAACGCCAGCTCCGCCCCTACCCTGGACGGGACGCACTCCAGCTTCGTGTAGGGTACGGGCGGCGGCTCTGCCCCCGCCCTGGTCTCGCTTAAGGCTCTGTCCCCGCCCTGGCAACGCAGCAGATTCCATTGTTCACTTGCCTGCACATAAAAAGAACTGGTAATATCGAAGAACAGAATAGTGATTTTCTGCGCGTATTGAGCCTGACCGGTAGCATCAAGTATGGATACACAGCCTTTTCATACCCAACAACCAGAAGCCGCAACCTCCTTTCCCGGCCAGGAAAGGGCAGGTTCATGCTGCGCCAGGCTCGCTAGATGCCAGTGGCCCTCCTATTCCTCGCAAAGCCCTGGTGGGGATACGCAATTTGAGAATCCATTTCAGATGGAAGACCTGGTGGTCTTCGACGACGCAGCATTGCAGAGCCTACTCTGTCACCAGGGCTTCGGCCTATCAGTAGAGGACCTGGCACATAGTTTGCATGGCATGTCCAGGCAGGTGATAGAATGCATTGAGCGCAATATATCAGGCAACAACCGCGTGGCTTTCCTGAACGAATTGCAGCGGGATATCCCGCCCGAGCGAGCAGACATGGCGCGCCGCGTAGTGCTCGACCGGCTCTTCTGGGAACTGACCTACTGGAAAACGCCCGACCTATACGAAGAGTTGACCGGAGGAGAGCGACTGCACCCTGGCATATTCGAGCAACTTGCGCCGGATATTTCTGGCAATAGAGTGCTTGACGCGGGCGCGGGCAGCGGTCGAGCTGCCCTGGAGTGCGTGAAGTATGGCGCTGAAAAAGTATTCGCTGTTGAACCATCGCCGGGATTATTGCGCATTTTAGAGCAAAAATGGCGTTCGGCTCGCAACCAGGTTGTCCCTCTACGGGGACGCTTTGACGCCATCCCGGTGCCAGATAAGAGTGTTGACCTCGCCATTTCCTGTTCCGCGTTTACCGCCGACCCTGCGCAGGGCGGTGAACCTGGACTGGCCGAACTGCAACGGGTCACGCGAAGCGGTGGGAAAGTGGTCATTATCTGGCCGCGGCCGCAGGATTATGCCTGGCTGGACCGGCACGGCTTCAGCTACGTCACAGTGCAGGCCCGGGGAGTGCAGGAGATGTGCGTGCAATTTGGTTCGTTGCAAAGCGCGTTACAGTGCGCGCGGCACTTTTACGCGCATAACCCGCAGGTCGCCCGCTTTATTGAGCGCGAACGCAGGTCAGATGTGCCGTTCTCTATACTCGGCATCAATCCGCCGTGCGATTACTGCTGGCTTGTTATAAAGTAGGCGCTGCATCACTGCATCGCCTGTCAGAAAGGGTAAAAAACGCATGTCATCAGAAGTAATGCCTGCCAATCAGCAGAGCTGGACCGAAACACCTCCCCAGAATCCGCCGCTGCGCCATGCCATTTCTCAGGTAGTTGAGCGCCAGACGTGGCTCGATAAGCTGGCCGCGCCATTGCAAAGCTGGCTGCTGAAGCTGTACGGGCAACCGGGAGAGCCAAACCGCAAAATCAAGGATATGCTCAATGGTACCTGGCTGGGACACGCATTGCACCCGGTCCTCACCGATATACCACTGGGCGCGTGGAGCAGCGCCATAGCGTTAGACCTGGTCTGGCTCACCAACGAGGACGAGGGAGTCGCGCAAGGCTCGGATATTTCGCTGGCATTGGGCATCCTGGGCGCGGCGGGAGCAGCAGTAACAGGCCTCACAGATTGGAGCGACCTGGACGGAACGGACCGGCGCGTAGGCATTTTTCATGGTCTGCTCAACAGCAGCATTCTGCTCACCAACATCGCCTCGCTCATCCTACGGCTCACCGGCAAACGCCGCGCCGGCGTCTATCTCTCCTCCGCAGGCTACGCCGTTTCACTCTTCTCCGCGTACCTGGGCGGCGAGCTAGTCTTCGCCAAAGGCATCGGCGTCAATCATGTGGCCTGGGAAGGCGGCTCCGACGATTTCGTAGCGGTGCTGCCCGCGAACGACCTCGTCGAAGGCAAACTGACCCGCGTTGACGCGGCAGGCATTCCAGCCGTCTTGCTCAAGCAGGGCAATTCCATCTACGCCATCGGCGCAACCTGCACCCACATGGCCGGTCCCCTCGACGAAGGAACCTACCAGAACGGCACCGTGACCTGCCCCTGGCACGGTTCGTGCTTCCGCATGAGCGACGGAGCCGTCATGAACGGCCCCGCCACCTATGCCGCGCCGACCTTCGCCGTGCGCGTCCGCAACGGTCAAGTCGAGTTGCGACGCCTGGATCACGCCTGATCCACTTACAATAAGTAGCGACACGGGGGTACTCCCTCTATCTCAAAGGGAGTATCGCCTGCGTTTTGCTAATACGCTTGCCCAGAAGTCTCGCGTCATGTATACTGTGCTTCAGTAGACCAGTAACCATTGGAGGGTAGTAGCACAGTATGATTTCTCCTTTATTTCAAACCACTTCTGACTTTCACCCTGTTGTTATTGAAAATAACTACGATAACGACAACATGATTACTCTGCATCATGGAGACTCGTGCTCATTCTTGAAAACTGTACCTGACGGAAGTATTTCACTAGTCGTAACTTCTCCTCCATATAATATTGGCAAATCATATGAAAGTAAACAAGTTATTGCCAGCTACCTGAGTGAACAAGAGCCAATTATCCGCGAATTAGTACGTACCCTGAGTAACCAGGGAAGTATTTGCTGGCAGACGGGGAATTACGTCGATGAAGGGGAAGTATTTCCTCTAGATATGTTTTACTATCATATATTTAAAAAACATGGCCTCAAGTTACGTAACAGGATTATCTGGCATTTCGAGCATGGCTTACACGCATCAAAGAGGCTTTCTGGACGATACGAAACTATCTTATGGTTCACAAAAAGCGATGACTATACATTCAATCTCGATCCTGTCCGTGTTCCTGCCAAGTATCCTGGTAAAACACATTTCAAAGGGCCGAATAAAGGCCAACCATCGGGAAATCCTCTGGGCAAGAATCCTTCTGATATTTGGGAATTTCTTAGCGAGGAGTGGGAAACAGGTCTCTGGAACATACCTAATGTCAAAGCAAATCATGCTGAAAAGACTATTCACCCCTGTCAGTTTCCTGTCGAGTTAGTTGAACGTTGTGTACTCGCTCTTACGAACGAAAATGATCGTGTATTAGACCCCTATGCAGGTGTTGGGTCTACTCTCATTGCGGCTTTGATGCATGGAAGAAAAGCGGTGGGAGTGGAGAAAGAACATGAGTTTATTTCCATCAGCGAAGAACGCATATATCAACTAGGCAATGGAACATTAAAAACTCGTCCGTTAGGTAAACCTGTTCATAAGCCATCAGGCCGCGAGAAAGTTTCACAGGTTCCTCTTGAATGGAAACGCCAACATAGCAAGGAAGAATAATGCGTATTGCGGGAATATATTCCTTCAACAATGGCAAGGAAACTATTACGCAGCAACACCGCCTGGAATTAGACGAAGTCTTACAGATAATTGAAGCAGTTGACGCAGAGCAAGGTAAGACAAAAATTAGCAAAGAAAAAACTATGCGCGACAAAGTACTGTTTAGTCCCCCTGCGCTCAATAAAGCTTTCAAAGAAGAATTTACCAGCAGGGACTGGATAAATCACAAGGTAATTGCTAAATATTCCCAGGAATTCTATGTTCCTGGTTACACGCCAAAAACGCGAAGCGGTAGAGAATCGTCTCCTTTCAGAGATATGGATTTTGTGAAGAACAAGTTGGGCGTAGAAGTACAGTTTGGTAAGTATTCGTTCATGGTTTATAACGTATGCGCCAAAATGACGATCTTCGCCAAAATGGATGTGATCGACTGTGGCATAGAAATAGTTCCGGTAAAAGGACTGGCAGATGATATGTCTACCGGAGTATCTTACTTTGAACAGATTGTCTGGGATTTAGAGCATAGAGGTATTTCAGATATAGATATACCAGTCCTGATTATTGGCATAGACACCGATGGAATCAGGCCAAAGGATTTGAAGATAGCAGAAACCCGGCAAAGCTATCTTTTCTAAAATGAATGATTGTCAGCAGCAAAATGGCACAGCGTCAGAACATACGCTGTGCCTTAAAGCCTTTATACAGCCAGCAACTCTGCCTCGCTCAATGGCCCCAGCGTCGTCAACACCTGCTTTTCGCGCAGGGGCAGACGGCGCAGGACGCGCATCACGTCCTCGATTGTCACTTTTTCGACGCGCTCGACTTCTTCATCAACGCTCACCAACCGGCCTTCAGTGACCCAGTCGGCGGAAAGCGAGCGCATGCGGGCAAAAGTAGACTCGCTGCTCAGCACCATGTGGCTAATCAACTTATCCTTAGCGCGGCGCAATTCATCTTCATAGATGCCGTCAGCCAGCAGGCTATCGAGTTCATCGCGCAGCATCTTCATCACCTGCGGGGCCTGCTCCGGCGTAGAATTAGCCTCCATAATCAGAATGCCGGTTCCATCCATCGTCCAGAGGAAGGCGCTGGCGGATTCGGCCAGGCCCTTCTGGTACACATTCCAGTAGAGTCGCGAACCATCGCCGTCGCCCAGGATGCTCACGCCCAGTTCGGCAGCGTAACGGTCCGGGTCCTTTTCATCGATGGCAGGCATGGAGAGCAGCAGAATCTGCTGTTTCAGATTCTTATCAAGAATAATCTCGTTGAGCGAGCGCGCTGGCTGGTAAGGCCGGACATCTCGCCCGGCATCACCCGTGCGCCAGTCAGCGCAGTGTTTCTCCGCCAGTCGCACGAGCAGATCCCAATCAAATTTACCCGCAACAGCCAGAATCATGTTATTAGCGGCATAGCGCCGGTTCCAGTAGTCGCGCATCTGCTCGATACGCATACCGCGAATGCTTTCAGGCGAGCCTAGCACATCATGCCCCAGCGGGTGTTCGCCGAAGTAGACTTGCATCATACGCCGCACCGCCCGGTTATAGGGCTGATCTTCCGAACGCGCGATTTCATTCACGATCACTTCCTTCTCCGTCGTGAAATCGCTTTCGGACAGGCGCGGATACATCATGTCGCTCAGCAACTCGAAGGCCCGCTCCATATATTCTCCCAGCACGCGCGCGTAGTACACGGTTGACTCGTGCGAAGTGCCGGCGTTGATCTCCGCGCCAATCTTGCTGAATTCCAGCGTGATCTGCTGCCAGTCGAGCGTCTGTGTTCCTTTGAACACCATATGTTCCAGAAAATGCGACACCCCCGCGATAGACTGGTCCGGTTCATCGCGCGAACCCGTGCAGACATAAAAAGAAAGCGCAGCCGACTCGAAATCCGGCATCGGCTGCCCCAGAATTTGCAAACCATTGGCAAGACGGTGTGTATGAAAAACCATACCATTCGTTTCAGACATGGATACTCCTCTAGCGTGCGCGTGCATATTGTTTCACTGTAGCATCATAGCCCTGATGCAGAGAGAATGTCAAATCACCTCGCCTGCCGATTCCCCCAATTACATGTGCCAGGGCGGGGGCAGAACCCCTGCCCTGGCAATTGTCGCAACTGCCTTTTCCTCTAAATTATGACGAACTACGGTTGAATTAAAGCAGATGGCTATGATATGCTACACTACAGTGTGTGGGATATCAACACCCTCCAAATCTGAAATGTGTGCGTGGGCGTAATGCATCGCATCAGGCCACTATCTTTGCTTTGGTTGTTTGCTTGTTCTGCGTAAGGGCGCAGCAAACTGTGTCCCTGTGAGGTGAAATCGCATGTCTACCGCCATTTGGGGAGAGTCAGAAACACAATCAGACGAAAGCTATCCCCTGTCATTGTTAAATAGCCTGCTGCTACAGATGATGGAGCAGTTTGCAGCCCAGGGGGCATGTCTGGCGCTCTACGACGAAAACATTCGTCAGATGGTGATTCGCCGCCACTTTCGCGCTAAAAACAACCATCACGCGCCCGCGCAAATGGATTTTGAAAATATCGCCACCATGCCCATGAACCACCACAAATCTCCCGGCATCACCAATACGCTCACCTCGTCAACGGGTCGGATGCGCCGCCTTTCGCGACCACTCCCCTTCCTTGAGCCAGCAGCAACACCCCGCGCAGCCCTCTTCCCCCCTGGCGAAGCCTACGCATACCGGCAGGCTTTAATTGGCACAGCCTGGCATAAAAATGAACTGGTAATGGTGAACTACGATGAGTTCGTAGCGAGCTACGCTCCCGGCGGAATTGCCACCGCACCAGACGAAGCAACGCCAGCCTTTTTTTTCGCCATCCCCATCCCAGAACCACTGATGCTCACCGGCGCCCGTACCAGGCATACAACACAGCAAATACTGGGCGTGATCGTCCTCTACCAGACTTCCCCGGCAACCGGCTTCCAGAATAGCCCTCCCCACGAAGCATGGCAGTGGGCCGAACGCTTCGGACTCTATCTCCAGAATGACCGCCTGCGCCGTCTCAATGCCCGTCATAACGACTATATGAAAGGCTTGCAGCGGATCAGTACCGCGTTTCCCTCGGATGTCATCCTCTCGAAACTTGTAGATCATGTCTATCAATTCGTCAAAGCAGTTGTGCCTATCACCTCCGTCTTGCTCACCCTTTATGATCGAGATACTAAAAAGATTTATGACGTGTTCGCCATCGATCATAGCGCACGTGTTGAAGGACTGAATGAACGCCCCGTGATCGCCCTGCCCGGAGAACGCCCGCTCTGGTGGAAAGTCACGCAAGAGCAACAAAGCAACGTACTGTTAGCTCCGGCTCAAGAGCCAGAACAGGTGCGAGAAAATGAGGAGCTACTAAAAGGCGCGTGGGGTGACCAGACCGGCGAGGAAAGCTACCTGTTGCTCCCCATGAAAATGTTTAACCGCGTGGTCGGCTCGCTTTCCCTTACCAGTTCGCGCCCCGAAGCGTTCAGTCCCGAAGATATTCTGGTGCTGGAGACGATGGTGCAACTGATTACGGTCAGCATTGAAAATGCCAAACTCTACGACCGCTCGCGCCGTTCCGTCAAGAAAGCTCGCCAGCGCGAAGAATCGCTCGCCGCCATGAACAGCGCGCTGCAAACCATCAGCAGCGTTTTAAACCTGGTCGAGCTATTGCATAACTTCGTGGAAACAACGGCCAAATTAGTACAGGCGGGTCTCTGCACGTTTTTCCAGTTGACCGGCGACGGCGAAGAGCTGATCGCGCAGGCCATATTCGACAGCACCGGAAAATGGAACGCCGCGACGCCCAAAAGTAGCCACGAGCAGCATGAAGATCTGATAAAAATGATCCGCCTGCCCTTCAAGCATTCTATCCTGGGAATGCTGGTAGAAGCGGACTCGTTTTTCTACCTGGATACCAACTTGATCGATGAACTGGCGGAGATAAGCTCCGAAGGCGGCGCGATTTTCTTGCGCGAGACGCACAGCCATAAAATGCTCATGATCCCTGTGCGCTACCAGTCGGAACTGGTTGGCATCCTCGCCGTGCATACCCCCTGGCAAGATCGCGTCTTCCGACCTGAAGAGGTCAGCACGCTGCTGGCCATTGCCGCGCAGGCTGCCAGCGCCATCCGTAACGCCCAGCTTTTCGAGAAGATCCGCGAGACCAACGCAGAATTGCAGCGCATGGACAGGCTGAAGGACGAGTTTATCGTCACCGCCTCGCACGAATTACGCACACCGCTCAGCGCCATCAGCGGCTATGCCTCTATGCTCAAACGCCAGAGCGCCCGTATCGATTCGCAGCAAGCCTTACGCTACGCTACCAAAATCTCCGGCGCCACGCAACAACTGACCGACCTGGTTACGCAAATGACCGACGCGGCCCGCGTGGGCGCGGTTGATAGAAAGCTGGAGTTAAAAGTCGGGCCGGTGCAGGTGCTGGCCGCCGCCGAAATAGCCACCACCATGCTCAGCGTCAATATCGAACAGACCATTACAGCGCAGATCGACCCCGACCTGTGGGTGCAATGCGACGCCTTGCACCTGCGCCAGGTCGTTACCAACCTGCTCGATAATGCCGCCAAATATTCGCCGCCATCCGGGCAGATCGTCATATCCGCCACCGCAACCACCCTCTCGCAACTACCAGAAGAGCAGGTTGATTACACCAAAATGGTTCGCGGCGAAGACACGCCCGTTGTGCTGGTGCGCGTGCGCGACGAAGGCGAAGGCATCCCCCTGGAAGATCAGGAGAAGGTCTTTGAAAAATTCGTCCGCGCCACCCGCTCCCTCACCACGTCTGTGCGCGGCTCAGGTCTGGGCCTGTTCATCTGTCGCCGCTATATCGAAGCAATGGGCGGCAAACTCTGGTTGGAAATCAGTATCCCTGGCGAGGGGTCCGTCTTTAGCTTCTACCTTCCACGCATAGATGCGCCAGTTGAAACGGGGGAAACACGTGAGCTTGAACGGCAGAACACGTAAAGTGCTGGTTGTCGATGACGACCCCATCATCCGCGACATGATGGTGGACATGCTCGAATACGAGGGCTTCACCCTGCGTGTAGCGTGCAACGGCCTCGAAGCCCTGAAAGCCCTGCGCGGCAACGAGGATTACCTGGTCTTCCTCGACGTCATGATGCCCGCCATGAGCGGCAAAGAGGTCTGCGAGCAACTCGAAGCCGAACCGGCCACCCGCCGGCGCCACAAAATCTTCCTCATGTCCGCCCTCGACAAACTGGAAGAAGTCACCTCCTGCAAAGTAGACGGCATTATCACCAAGCCCTTTGTAGTCGATGATGTGCTATCTGCGTTGGAGGGGCATGTGGAGTAAGTACTGGCTTCACGCCTTCTCCCCCCAAAAACAAAAAGTGCCAGGGGACGGAATCGAACCGACGACACCAGCATTTTCAGTGCTGTGCTCTACCAACTGAGCTACCCTGGCTTGTCTCGCTGACGGGACTTACTATAGCATATCCCTTTTGGTACGTCAATAACTTTTGCTCATCATTTTTTTGACGCCTTTCACTTCGCGGAAGAAGTTGTCCCCGCTGTGCGAGCCACCATCACTCCCGCGCATCGATCCTGAGGCGCTCGATATTGAGATTCATGGCCGCGAGCCGGGGCACAATATCACCATAGCCGCGTTCGAGCATATCCACGCCCGTTACCTTAGTCGTGCCGCGCGCCACCGCTGCGGCGATCACATAAGCCAACCCGGCGCGTAGATCGGGCGTAGCGATCTGCTCAACCGCCGTGAAGGGCGTCGGCCCGATAATGATAGCGCTGTGTTCAAAGCTGGACTCGCGGTATCGGCACTCGACCCCGCCCAGGCAGTGGGTCGTCAACTGCGTTTTCGCCCCCAGCGTGTCCAGCGCCTTCAGGTAGCCAAAACGATTTTCATGCACCGTCTCATGGATGATCGAGATGCCGTTGGCCTGCGAGAGCAACACGGCGAACGGCTGTTGCCAATCCGTCGAAAAGCCGGGATAGACATCCGTCTCGATAATGGCCGGTTGCAACACCCCCTTGCGAAAGAAGCGGATACTGCTCGCCTCGAGCAGTTCAAAGCCGCCGCCCACCTGCTGGTAGTAAGACAGGAAGTTTCCCAGTATTTCTGGACGAATGCCATGCACCGTAATATCGCCATCAGAGGCGCAGGCCAGGCAGGCCCACGAAGCCGCCTCGATGCGATCTCCCATCACCTTCATATGCGTGCCATTGAGCTGCTTCACAC
>DAHVFL010000131.1 GCA_027316975.1 Chloroflexota bacterium
ATGTTATTTCGTATAGTACGCAGTGGTTTGATCTCATAGCGAAGCTTTATGGGTATACCTTCATTCCTCTCACTACTCGTAATGCTGAAGGCGAAATTAGTGGTTTTTTACCCTTGTGTTATATGCGCAGCCTATTAACGGGGCGACGTTTGGTCTCATTACCCTTTTCTGATATTTGCCCATTGCTTGCCACCAATGAGACCGACACAAATAATTTAATTGACCAGGCAATCGAACGTGCAAAGGAGCACAAGGTCAAATATTTGGAATTGCGTTCCGGCGTGAACGAGGTTCTTGCGAAACGCCAGGACTTTGTGGAGGAAAAACAGTTATACGTGCGCTGGTTGATGCCCCTATCTGCTGATCCCGATAGCGTCTGGTCGAGCTTGCGTAAGCCAATTCAACACCAGGTGAAGAAGTCGCAGAAATTGGGGGTGCAGGTGCGCATAGCACAAAACCGCGAGGATATGGAATCCTATTACCGATTGCATTTACAGACGCGCAACAAAAAACATGGTATGCCGGCCCAGCCGGCAGAGTATTTTTGTGGCTTATGGGACGCTTTTGCCGCCAGCGGCTCGGTGCGGCTTCTGCTGGCCGAGCACGAGGGAACGGTTATCGCGGGCATGGTTTTGCTGGCATCCGGTTCAACCATTCGTTACGCTTATGGAGCATCAGACGAACAATTCCTGAAGCTGGCCCCCAATAACCTGCTCATGTGGACGGCCATCAAACTGGGCTGCACCAATGGATATCAAACGCTTGATATGGGGCGAACCTCGCGTGGCAACGAAGGGCTAATGGAGTTTAAGCGCCGCTGGGGAGCAGAACCAGAACCTCTTCCATACTACTATTATCCACAGGTAGCCGGACTCGCCTCTACCTCTGAGGCGAGCTGGAAATTTCGCGTACTCACCTCGTGTTGGAAGCGGTTGCCGTTGCCAGTAGCTGCCACTCTGGGCGGCAAGCTCTACAGACATCTTGGGTGATACAAAACTGCCGGTGTTGGTTTTTCCTTTTGCGGGATTCCAGGACCAACGCTGGCAGTTTTGTTGCCAGTTGGTTAAACCAGCAGCGTGTTCAACTCTAACTGTTTTTGCAGGGACTCCTGGGCGGCGGCCAGTATTTTCACCACCTTTAAACCAACCTCTCCGTTTGCTCGTGGCTGCACGCCAGTTCGGATAGCATTGGCGAAATCCTCGCATTCCAGGCGCAGCGGCTCGATCTCATCGAAGTGTGGAATGGTAATCGCGCCGTATCGGTAGGAGACAACGGGGTCTGCGTGTATTTCGGCTCCTTTGTTAAAGATTTTGAGCATTTCCGCCTTGTTCACGTCATCGTAGACGGCCATTCTGGCGTCTCCAATTACGGTTACGCGGCGGGTTTTGTTGGGGTGCAGCCAGCTAACGTGAATATGCGCATTCAATCCATCGTCAAATTCAAGGTCGAGGTGGGCGACATCATGGATGTGCCTCTGTAAATTGGCATGAGCCTGTACCTTGATCTTGACAGGTTTCTTATCGAGTAAATAGAGCAGTATAGATATGTCATGTGGGGCAAGATCCCATATGACATTGATATCGTTGCGAAATAGACCCAGGTTGAGGCGTTCCGTCTCAATACAGTAGATTTTTCCCAGATCCCCACCATGGATGAGTTTGCGCAATTCGTTGACGGCGGGGTTATATTCGAAGGTATGACCGACCATCAGGATAAGTTTTTGTTCCTGGGCCAGGGCTACCAGTTCTTCTGCCTCATCTACGCTGTAGGTGAGTGGCTTTTCGACAAGTACGTGTTTTCCGTGCAACAAAGCCTGCCTGGCTAATTGGAAATGGGTGCGCACCGGGGTGACAATCACCACTGCGTCAACGTCTGAATTAAATATATCCGAAGCCTGGGTTGTGGTTTTGATCCAGGGTTGGTTCACATTGAGTGAAGAGAGACGGCTGATATCAGAGTCCGCCACCATGGTGACGGCTGCGTTCGGCAACGTTGCCAGATTACGCGAAATTTTTGGTCCCCAGTATCCCCAACCGATAACCCCAAAACGCAAATCATACAATTGCATATCTTTCCCTTTCTCTATATTGTCTAGCTTGTTAAGCTTGTCTAGTATTCTGGTTGCCTCGTCCCTCGCGATCTATCCCTATAACCAAATGTACGAGATAAGGGTACTAGAAAAATAGTCCTGGAGGTTGAGAACAGGTGAACTCAAAGATATGAAGTACAGATTAGCTTACCTGGCATGATACATACTCAGTAGTTCGACCATCAATTCACAACCGCCTCTCTAGTTTCTCTCCCACATTAACATACATTATCATACCGGGTTTACACCCCCATCAACTATGCTCTAGTACGGGACATATAGTGTGTGTTGGCTTTAACAATCAGGCTGGTTCTGTACTAACCAGGGGGGTATCGAGATGGCTACTCTTTCACCGCTTATTCGAGACGAGATGCAGTTAAAACAGAGATATTTACGCGCTAAACGGGTCCTGGATATTGCGTTTACTCTGCTTGTACTCCCGTTTCTCTGCCTGGTGATGTTGATTATTGCTGTCTTCATTCGCATCGATTCCGAAGGGCCGATCTTCTACCGGCAGAAACGAGTGGGGCAGGATGGGATCGAATTTGAAATGCTCAAGTTCCGTTCAATGCACGTCAATAATCAAGATACGCTTCATCGCGAGGCTGTGAAGCAATACATGAAAGGTGATAAACTAAACGGCGATGATGGCGCTGTTAGTACGATTTACAAGCTGGTGGATGATCCTCGTATTACCAGGGTTGGACGTATTATCCGTAAGCTCAGCATCGATGAATTGCCGCAATTTTTTAATGCCTTGCATGGTGAGATGAGCGTGGTTGGACCACGCCCGCCTCTGCCCTATGAGGTTGAAGGATATAGCCCACATGATACTTTGCGGTTATGCGCGAAACCAGGCATCACGGGCTACTGGCAGGTGTATGGGCGCAGCCGGGTGACTTTTGATGAAATGGTGGAGATGGATATCAATTATCTTCAGCAACAGTCAATTCTACAGGACATGAAGTTGATTATCCTCACTATTCCCGTCGTGGTTTCTGGACGTGGTGGCGGCTAGCAGTCAAATTCTCATCTGATAGTTAAGGGTACTCAGCTAAGAGAAACGATACGATGCATTGCAACTGGATGCGATGGAGATAGTAGGGACGCCCCAGCAGCTTTCTATACTTTCGATGCTCGCAGCGTTCAATACGATCGATGAGCAGACGCATTCTGGACTGATCGACAAACACGGTAAAAATAGAATAGCCTGTCAGCTTTTCAAGGGATTGAATAATGGTCCTCTGCTGATGGTTGGTTATTGCCACTGTTAATATGCCTCCCGCGGCTCCCACGACTATGAACTGATAACTTTTCATTAATTCCAGGGGTAAAATGCGGTGATAGCGGCTTGGTACACGCCGAATTGTATCAAGTCGAGGTATGAGACTATAAAATGGGCTGTCTGCCATCTTAGCCATCATCTCCATAAAATAGTGGCCTTTACATTGTATTAGTTGTTTGTGCAAGACAGTGTAGCAGTTGGATATGTAAATATGATGTTGAAGCAGACGAAAAAGTGGTGTCAGTCTCTCATTTTAAGTGAAAATACCGTTCCAGACGAAAAAAATAGGCGAAAAATACAACATTCGCCTATTTTTCTACGAGGGAGCAGGTTGTTACTGCTAGCCTGAAACGGCTTGCAGGGTGCGCACAAGCTCTTTGGCATCTTGCGCTTGCCCATCGGCTGAGGAACGGATCAAGGTGTAGCCGACTCCTGGTACGGTCAAAATATAGCGAGGGTTGCCTGAATCGGATTCAACCTTCTGGCGAAGGTGGCGGATGTGCGCTTTGATGAGGCAACTGTCGCCGTCGTTGCCGAATCCCCAGATGTGTGAAACGATTTGATTGGCTGTGCAGACATTGTTGGCATTCACTGCCAGCAAATGCAGCAATTTACTTTCGGTTGGTGTCAGGCGTGACGTTTTTCCATTGACACGCACCTCATTGTGTAGAGAGTCAACCTGGAGTGGCCCCACTTTGACGATGGATGACGGACGCTGGCTAAGGGTTGAACGTCCTCTTCGACTTACAGCCCGGATACGCGCCAGGATTTGTGAGGGAAAGAACGGTTTGCGCAAATAATCATCGGCACCTGATTCCAGGCACTTAACCTCGTCCTGCACATCTTTCCCGTCAGTAACAACTAACACGAGTGCGTCATGTATATGACGCATATCGCGACACATGGTAAGCGCATCGATATCTTTCAATGTTGAATCCAAAATGACGAGGTCTGGTTTTTGCTCTTCCCATTCAACCTTTGCGCGTTCGCCACTATAAGCGCGATGAACCTCGTACCCCAGCGTTTTCAGCCAACTTGTGAGCATCTCTACAAGGTCGCGATCATTATCAACTATCAATAACTTCATACTTCCCCCTGTAGTGCAGGCTGTCAGGCCCTTCAAATCGGTTAATTATTATAATCAACAACCAAAATGAATTAAAACATATAACCCTGCAATAATCAATTGCTCAAATGTAGTAGATAATAATACTCAATACCTGAATTTCGATGTATCGATCATATTTCTAACCCCCTCAAATGAGGTATATGAGGCGGCCTGAGTGCGGTTGGTAACTCGCAATTTTCTCAAAATATTTTGTATATGTTTACCGACTGTGAAACGAGATATTGAGAGCTGAGATGCGATTTGCTTGTTGCTGAGTCCCAGACGCACGAGCTGGAAGATCTTCTCCTCCTGGGGAGTGAGATGCGATAAGGGAGACGATGCTATCCTTTGTAAATGGGTGTCTAGTGCTTGTCGGTCTGGTGGCGTGGATGGGCTGATTTCACTTTTTGCCGCGATCTGGTTTTCTTCAAGTGAAAGACATTTGTGAACAAGCAGGTTAATGAGCCTGGAGGCAAGCGGTGATGTCAACACCATTTCTCCGTGATGGAAGTTTTGTAGGAGCCGGGCTATTTCGGCAGCGGGAACATCTTTGGTGAGATAGCCAGAAGCTCCAGCCAGCATCGTTTCAAGGAGTAAGTCGTCGTTCATGGTTGCTGTTAGGACAATGATGAAGGGTGGCGCATCACGGTGCCGAAGTGCATGAACAAGTTCCATTCCATCGCTATCGGGGAGTGAAAGGTCTATGAAGACCAGGTCAATAGCTCTGCGCTGAATGTGCGCGAGCGCAGCCCGGCAAGTACTTGCTTCGGCGACAACGGTAAACCCCTTTATGGTACTAAGAACTTCGCGTAGCCCTTGACGTACTATCTCATGGTCATCTACGATCATTACGCGTAATGATTGCTTGACGGGTGAATGTTTCAAATTGTGCGTTGAATAATCAGGTGTATTCATAGGTATCGTTATCGTTTTTCTACCGCTGATGCCGAAGTCTGTAAATCCAGTATCACCTTACGCGCTTCGCTTATGGTACGATCTACGTTGCATTTTAATTTTTTCACTTCATCCGCGCTCAGATGCAACATGTCATCTTGCTTGTTGCGTAAGAGAAGCAAGCTAAATTGCAATTGCAAGGCGCTAAGTTCTTGTAGAAGCCCATCATGCAATTCGTGTTTCAAAACAGAGCGTTCTTTCTCAATAGCGCCGGAGAGTTCCTGGGAGTGTTGCAACACGAGCAGGTCGTGTTCATGTTGAGCCTGGATCAATTCTAGTGCATTGTGAGTAGACCTTTTGGCGTAGCGACTAATGCGTTCAACAAGTAGCGGCGTGGTACAGGAGATAAGTGAAGTGATAAATAAGAGGAGTATGATATTTTGTAAAATGCCTGCGTATACGACAGCTAGCAATATGCAGATATCGATAGTAACCAGGATAGATATACCAACGTAACGAGATATGCGAAACCTGTTGGCCAGTCCCAGACCAAGTAATAAGACGAGGGTACTGGCAATAACGGCAAGAGCTAAATCTGGCAAGCGTAGTAACACGGAATTATCTGCGGCAGAAGATAGCAGTGAGTGCAGATGGAGGCCGATGATCCCCATGAACAGGAGCAATCCGAATTTAAAAGCTGAGTAGAGTGAAAGAAGACGAAAGCGTGCCAACCAGACAAAGTCTGTCGAGTCCGTTTGCCTTCTCCAAGCGCTTAATACAGTATGTATCACAAATTGTATGGGTTGAAGTATATTTAGCATAAGATTGTTCTCCAAAATTGACAGCCATGTCATGCTGTTGCCAGCCCCATGCACTCCATACAATTACGCAATCGAGGGGTTATGAAATTATCTATAGTCGCAGTGTTAATGTGCTGGTAATTTGCGTTGGTACCAGTCACACATTTTTAGCTCTCCATAGCTAACTATAAACGATTTTCTCTCGTCTTTCAATGAGGTAATTCACCATTACTCCAATAGTTATAGACTTTATGCCATATTACCTGCCTTCCGGGAATCTTTTTGGGGTCAGCGGTCAGTAACTGCGTTCGCGTGGGCCGGGAACCCTTCGAAATCCGCCAGTGTGCGCGTCGTTCTGCTTAAGGAGGGGTAGCCTTCTGCTGTGACGTAGGCAATGCCGGTGCGTTTCAGGAAGTCGAAAATCGACGTGCAGGAGTAGGTGTTGGCGAAGCCACCGGTGGGCAGCACGGCGTTGGTTCCGACACAGTAGTTGCCGAGGCAGAAGGGCGTATGCGGCCCGATCAGAATCTCGCCCGCGTTTTTCAGGCGTGGCAGCAGGGCGAAGGGTTCGCGCACCTGCACTTCGAGATGTTCGGGCGCGTACTCGTTGACGAAGTCGATGGCGTCTTGCATACTATCGGCCAGCACGATGCCGCCGGTTCCCGCGGGCGATTCAAAGACGGCCTGGACGAACTCGCGCCGCCACTCTGGGAGCGCGGCGATTTTCTCAGGGAGAGCTGCTACGACTGCTTCGGCCAGTGCGCGATCGTCCGTTAGCAGCAGGCTTGAGGAGTCGGGGCCGTGTTCGGCTTCGATAAGCAGGTCGCGCGCTAACAATTCGACGCTGGCGCTGGCATCGGCCAGGGTAATCGATTCGCTGGGGCCGGCCGGTAAGCCGGCATCGACGACGCCAGAGAGGATGCGTTTAGCGGCGGCCACGTAGCCGCTGCCGGGGCCGGTGATCTTGCGCACGCGGCGAATGGTGTCCGTGCCGTAGGCCAGCGCGGCGATGGCTTGCGCTCCGCCAATGCGATAGATTTCATGCACGCCGCACAAATCGGCTGCTACCAGCGAGGCCGGGTCAACACTGCCGTCGGGCGCGGGCGGCGTGCAGACGACGATGCGCGGCACACCCGCGATGCTGGCAGGAGCGCTGAGCATGTACATCACTGATGGGAAAGCGCCCTTGCCGCGTGGCACGTAGAGGCCAACCGAACTAATGGGGGTAATTTTCTCTCCGGCCATCACGCCCGGCTCCACTTCAGTGAACCACTGCTCGTGTGGCATCTGGCGTTGATGAAAGGCGCGCACGTTAGCGATGGCGTGTTGAATGGCGGCGCAGACATCCTTATCGAGTTTGCGGTGCGCCTCTTCGATCTCGGCGGGGCTGACGCGCAGTTGGGCAGGCGTCAGTTGCACATGGTCGAAACGGGCGGTCAATTCGATGAGCGCATCATCGCCGCGCTCGCGCACCGACCGCACAATGGGGGAGACGCGCTCGACGAGTTCATCAATTTGCAGTTCTGCGCGGCGTATGAGGCGCGCGCGACGGGCCGCGTCCAGATGTGAAAGTTCATAGAAATGGATCATAGTTCATTTTCCCTTGACCTCTTCGGGTTTGAGATGTATACTTTCCTCGCTGGAAGCGGCAGGAGCGCGATTGCTTTCTCGACCCGCTTGAGGGATTGAAACTTACGCTAAACCTTTCCGTTTCATCTGTTCCAGGTCAAATTCTGCCGGAGCCAGGGGGCTGATGTGCGCGTCGGCGCAGGCCCAACCGATCAATTGAAATCCAATCTCCAGTCCCTGGATGACGTAGAGTGGATCGTAAGTGGTGAGCAGGGTCAGACAGCGCTGGCGCAATTCAATCGATTGCTCGGTGCTGACGTGTTCCGTATAGCCTTGCAAAAGGGGCCTGTGCGGCAGAAATTCCGAATAGCGCAGCTTATAGGTAGATGCCAGCAGGAGCAGCCAGTAGCCTACCTGGCTGCCTTCCAGCGTAGTGTCCGATTGGCGGTCGGTATGCGCGTGCTCGCCGGTCTGTACCTCGGCCAGTTCTTGCAGCTCGTCGGCCAGGCGCGTGGTGAGGTACGCGGGACTGTGTTCCTGCAAGAGGCGCGAGGTATTGGACTCCTCGCTCATATCGTGGTCGCGCAGGTAGATGTAGACGCCGTACAACTGGCGCATGGCCTTTTCGAGCGGAGCGGCCAGCTGCGCGGCTTTGCCGTATACTTCATCGGGGTCAAAGACACGCTCCGCTATCGTCTCGTATGAGCCATCGGGGAGCAGGCGACGGTAGTAGCAACTGCGATAGCCGGTGTGGCAGGCCGCGCCGCCGTGCTGGCTGACGCGAATGAGCAGGCTGTTCTCTTCGCAATTGACGTGGATCGAGCGTACTTCCTGCGTATTGCCGGACTGTTCGCCTTTGCGCCAGAGCGCGTTTCTCGAACGGCTAAAGAAGTGGGTAGAGCCGGTAGCGCGTGTGCGGTCAAAGGCGGCCTGGTTCATAAAGGCGACCATCAGCACTTCGTTGGTCGTATCGTCCTGGATGACGGCGGGAATTAACCCTTCGCGATCAAAGTTCAGCATGGCGCATCGTTACTCCTTTCGCGGCTAAAAACGCTTTGGCCTCGGAAATGCGAATCTGTCCAAAGTGGAAAATCGAGGCAGCCAGGACTGCGTCGGCCTCGCCGGATGTCAGACCCTCGTAGAGATGTTCCAGCGTTCCCACTCCGCCTGACGCGATGACCGGCACGGAGACGGCTTGAGCAATGCGAGCGGTTAGTGTGAGTTCGTAGCCCTGGCGAGTGCCGTCGCGATCCATACTGGTGAGCAGAATTTCGCCCGCGCCCAGTTCTACGCCGCGCCGCGCCCACTCGACGGCGTCTTTGCCGGTGGGAGTGCGCCCGCCATGAATGAAGACTTCGTAGCCACACGGCATGGCCGGATTGGAACGGGCGTCGATAGCCAGAATGATGCATTGCGCCCCGAATTGTTCGGCTCCGGCGCGCAGCACGCCGGGATGCTGGACGGCGGCGGTATTCAACGATGTCTTGTCCGCTCCGGCTGCCAGGGTGGCGCGGATGTCTTCAACGCTGCGAATGCCCCCGCCGACCGTGACGGGAATAAACACCTGTTCGGTGGTGCGGCGCACTACATCGAGCATGGTGGCGCGATTTTCGACCGAGGCGGTGATGTCCAGAAAAACGAGTTCATCCGCGCCTTCATCATTATAAAACTTCGCAAGCTCAACCGGGTCTCCGGCGTCGCGCAGGTTGATGAAGTTGACGCCTTTGACGACGCGCCCGGCGGTAACATCGAGGCATGGGATGATACGTTTAGTCAGCATAGTCTTCCCTTTCTATCATTCTGAGCGAAGCGAAGAATCTCACTTTCCAGCGAGCGAGATTCTTCGCTTCGCTCAGAATGACAGTTAGAACTACAGTTCACAGGTTTGAATGGCTTGCGCCAGGTCGATAGCGCCGGTATACAAAGCCTTGCCAACGATGGCTCCTTCGATGCCCAGTTTCGCGATGGCTTGCAAGTCGTCGATGGCGCTGATGCCGCCCGATGCGATCAACGCGCGATGGGGAAGTATGTTTGTGATGGTTGCCTGCATTGCTTGTAGAGCAGGCAGATTTGGCCCGCGCAATGCGCCATCACGAGCGATGTCGGTGTATATAAAGCGCTGCACGCCGCTGGCGCACAGTTCGCCTGCCAGCGTGGTCGCTTGCGCCTGCGAGGTCTCGCGCCATCCCGCGATGGCGACGCGACCATCTCGCGCATCCAGGCCGACGACCACGCGCTCAGGCCAGCGGTGTAACGCCTCTTGCAGCAGGTTGCGGTCGGTGATGGCGATGGTGCCGAGTACGATGCGATCGATGCCGGTATCAAGCATACGCTGCATGGCGACCAGGGTACGCATACCGCCGCCGCATTCGATGTGGAGCGGTACTGCCCGTCGTATACGGTGGATGACCTCGAAATTCGCGGGATGGCCGTTGAGCGCGCCGTCCAGGTCAACTACGTGGAGCCAGCTTGCGCCTGCATCCTGCCAGCGCCGGGCGACCTGCGCGGGGTCGGTGTCATAGGTGGTGAGCCTGTCAAAATCGCCCTGGTAGAGACGCACGCATTTGCCATCTTTGATATCGATGGCCGGGAGTATTTTCATCCTTTTTCATCCTGCCTCCCCTGCCTCCCCAGCCCTCCCTGCGTCCACTTCACAAAATTTCCAAGCAGGCGCAGACCTGCCGCGCCGCTTTTCTCCGGGTGAAACTGCGTTCCCCAGACGCGCTCGGTGACGATGACGCTGCAAAAGGGCGAGCCATAATCGGTCACGGCGGCCACGCCCTCGCTGTCCTGTGGCTCGACATAGTACG
>DAHVFL010000132.1 GCA_027316975.1 Chloroflexota bacterium
TTGCAAGTGCTCTAACGGCTGTTCTTCGCGAAAACGTTGTAAAATCAAGCGTTCCTCGCTCTGGCTGGGATAGTCGATACGCAGGCGCATCAGAAAGCGGTCAAGCTGCGCTTCTGGCAGGGGAAAGGTGCCTTCCAGTTCAACCGGGTTTTGTGTGGCGATCACGATGAAGGGACGCGGCAGCGGCAGGGTCTCGCGCTCAATGGTGATCTGCCGTTCTTCCATGGCCTCGAGCAGAGCGGACTGGGTGCGCGGCGTAGCGCGGTTGATTTCGTCTGCCAGCACGACCTGAGATAGCAATGGGCCGGGCCGAAATTCGAAATCGCCTTTTTTCTGGTTATAAAATGTAATACCTGTGATATCCGAAGGGAGCAAATCGGGCGTAAATTGAATGCGCTGGAACGTGCATCCAAGGGATTTCGCCAGCGACTTCGCCAGCATGGTTTTGCCAATGCCTGGCACATCTTCAAAAAGAACGTGTCCCTCACACAGCAGGGCCACCATCAACAGGTCAATAACTTCTTCTTTGCCTATAATTACTGTGCTGGTATTCTGGCGAACAACGCGCGCGGCCTCTTGCACCTGGCGAATTTCATCGGTTTGCGTCATATGGTTTCCTTCGTCGAATTTCATCCATCGCGTTGCCATATTATACGCGCATCACGCCAGAAATGTCACCTCGTTTGCATTACCCTGGCCGATGAAAGCAGTAGCGACACCCCTTGTGGGTGTCCCGTCCTTGTACCACGTAATAGTTGTTGTATTATTTGTCGTAATAGTTGTTGTATTATTTGTCGTAATAGTTGTCAGGATAACGGGACACCCGCAAGGGGTGTCGCTACTGGTAAATGGGGAGGTTATCCCCATAGTTGTCGTAATAGTTGTCAGGATAACGGGACACCCGCAAGGGGTGTCGCTACTGGTAAATGGGGAGGTTATCCCACTCCAGGGCCAAGTAAGACCTGAACTACCACAGGCGCGGAAGAAACGTGTTGCCCGTTCTGATCGGTGGCGATGGCCGTTAGTGTCGCCTGAACATTTTTACGGTTAAAAGAGAAGACGAACACCGACCAGGGAATAGTGACATCGCCATTCGCATCGGTCGTTCCTGGCCCGGCGTTTGCTCGTGCAGGCTGGACATTATAGCGAATTTGCAAGGAGACCGATACGCCGGGCTGGTTGGTAGAGACCGTAATATCAACCCTGGAATTGTTATTCACTGTCGCAGGAAAGCCGGTGATCTGGAGGGTGAGTTGACCACCGGGCTGTACGGTCGGCTGGGTGGTATCCGTTGTAGTGGAGCCTAAAGAAGGCGTGCTCTGCGCCGGTGGCTGGCTGCTCTCACCGGTTCCTTTGCCGCCACCGGGCGTTGGGAAAGCGGGACGCAAGTCAACCGGGCCAGTGGGCACAACCTTCGCTGGTGGAGTCGATGAATAGCCCACGCCGGATGAGGAGCGGCCAAACAGTGCCGAGCTGGCAAGCGAAACTAGCACAATACTTGCCAGTACCACCATAGCTAAAGCGATCATAAAGACTTTATAGGCCGGGTCTTTGCGCCAGTACCAGGCTAGCTTGGGCAACACTTTCTCTGGCGCGGGCGGCGATTTCTGGCGAATGAGTAGATTGGGATTAAATTGCGCCTTATGCTGGCCGCTTGATACTCGCTGTTCTTCGTCGGGTAGGTCTGGCAAGACCAGTTTACCCGATAAAGGATGTGGACGCTCGGTATCTGGATGATTCAGCATCGATATTCTCCTCCCGATTTGACTAATGCTGCCTCCTTGTACTCTCCTGTATCTTCTTCTGTGCAATAGTATACACAATTGCCTATGCAGTGTTCAATCATCTGGGAAATATGTCGTTACAAACGAAAATCCGCGCGAATAATCGCCATCACCACAAATGGTGTGAGGTAATGCAGGTCAGGCTGCTGGATGATACCTACATGCTTACCGAGTGGCTCCCAGTTGGACGTCCGCGAACCCGGCCCGAATATTGCCACTGTTGGCACGCCAAGCATAGCCGCAAGGTGCGTAATGCCGGAATCGTTACCCAGATATCCCTGGCACTGGCGGAGTTGCTGCGCGGTTTCCAGCAGTGGCGCGTTGACCAGCGTTTTATAGAGACCCGGTGAGGGAGCGAGGTGACGCTGGAGGTATGCCAGTTTTTGCTCTTCGGCAGGCCCGGCCAGCAGCAACACGGCGCATTTCTCCTGCCACAGTCCATTGATAACTTCAATAAACGAGGCGATGGGCCAGTTTTTGCGCTCGCTGCCACTTCCGGGGTGAATGGCGACAGTTCTTCCGGCCTTTGGCACGGCGGGAAGCGCAGGATACCACTGGCGGACCTGTTTCGCCGGAATCTTTACTGTTGAGGCCAGGTACCCGGCGACATGCGCATAACTACTCTCTGGCGGTCTGCCGGGAGCAACGATGATTTTTTTAACACCTGCCTGCCGCAAATTGCCCTCGACAAGGTGATCGGGATCGCCCAACCAGCAAATCGCCATATTCGTTACCGCGAGCAGTTGGCGCAGTCCAGAATTGCGAATGCCCGTTGTGGAGAAAAGCTCGCTCCACTGCGTTTGCTCAAAATCGGAAACATCGTCGGCGAGTTTACATGCCTGGGCAAGAGGTAAAACGCTGGCATTGCTGACGAACGTGATACGCTTCGCTGCATATTTTGCGCGCAGCGCGTGTAAGGTTGGGAAGGCGAGCAGGGCATCACCAATCGCGCCGGGACGGATGACGAGAATGTTCATTATAATCCTTTTATTTTCGTGCCAGTGATAACACTTCGATCACCGCAATAATCCCCAGGCTTACGATAGCCGTAAAGAGGCTCCAGCTATGCAGGGCGCGTAATATCAGATTGAACACAATCCATAAGGCCAACAACATGCCCTGGCGCAGGGAGTGCCGCAGCGTGGCGCGATAGAGGCGCGAGGAGATGAAGCGCAGGCTGATGACGTATGCCAGCGGCGCAAAGGTGCAGGCCAGCGCTACAAACAGCAGAATGAAGACCACCGTAAAATTCGTAATGCTATTGGGTGGCTCAAAATGTGTATAGGCTAGCAAGGCGCTCCATGCCAGCAGCGCCATCAAGGTCATTGAATAGAGCGCGCCGCGTCTTGTCATACGGCGCCTGAATACATAGTTCGTGTTCATCGTAATAAATTGAAGTCTCTATTGCCGTTCAGGGGCGCATCGTGGCGGCGGCGGCTCTCCTGCGACTCCTGGCTAAAGTATTGCCGCCACATGTCCGGCGCGTCCTTGCTTTCACCGCCGTGGCGGGTGATGCGCGAGCGCACGCGGCAAATCACCGGCGTATTGACGGCGGCTCCGGCGATAATCACCTGGCCTTTGGAGAGCGCGGGCAGGTTGTCCAGCAAGTCGCGCCCCACGCCTTCGATGGCGGCGGCCACGCTTTTCTGGTCGATTTCGTTCACGATACGCATGATACACTGCGTCTGGCACTGGCTCAACACGTCGGCATCGAGCTTGCCGGGACGCTGGCTGATTAAACCCACGCCAATGCCAAATTTGCGCCCCTCGGCCAGCACCTGTTTGAGTATGGAAGTTGAGACGACTTCGGCTCCTCCTGGCGCGAAGTGATGCGCCTCTTCGATCAGCACAAAAACCGGGTAGGGCAGGTATGATTCACCGGAGTGAACTTTGCCGCGCTCGGTATCCACGCGCGCCTTATTCAAGCGGCGCAGCAGCGTCGCCACCACCACCTGCTGGTCGCGCTCGTCGATCTCGTTGAGCGGCAGGACGGTGCATTGTCCGGGCTTGAAGATTTCGGGCAGGTCCAGGTGCTGCGTATCATCGAAGGTGAAGTTATCAACGAAACGTTGCTCGATGCGCCAGGTCAGGGCGTGTATCGTGCTGGAGTCGTCAGCGCCCTCGCTCTCCTCGTCGCCTTTCTGCTTCGCGACGGCTTTGATGGCATGTAGTAAATCCTGCGCGCCCCAGGGCGAGCCGCGTTTATCGCTTCTCACCTTGCGCAGGGCGCGACTGAGCAGGTGCTGCTGCTTCTCGGTCATCTCGGTCAGCAGGTGGCGCATGTCGCCCATGTCCAGCGACGAGATGCGCACTTTGACCTGTTCGGGTTTGTAGACGCGCACGGTTGCCGAATACGCGGGTCGCTTACCCTCGCCCGCCTCGCTGAACTGCGAGAAGTTGGGCAGTTCCTCCAGCGTGCTGTACTCGCCATGCGGATCGATAATCAACACACAGGCTTTATTATAGGGCTGCATCAACTCTTCTACCAGCACGCTGGCAAGGTAGCTTTTGCCCGCGCCCGTGCTGGCGATGATGGCAAGATGCGTGCTTACCACATCCTTGACGGAAAGAACTACCGGCACGGCGTTGGGCTGGCGCGTCAGCAGCGAGCCGATGGTAGCCGACCCGTTCTCTCCCGCGCGCTTGCGGCTGAGAATGTTGGTCAGCATCTCGTGATCTGCCAGGAAAATCTGCTTGCCCGACTGGGGCGGAATCCAGGGATTGATAAACGAGGAGGAGATGGGGTCGTAATAGCCCATGATGGCGACGTGCAGTTCAAACAGTTCGTTGGCGTGTGAGTCAAAACCGACCATAGCCGCAACCTCGGAGGGGGCTATTTCCGGTTCGGCCAGGAAGGTATCCGGGTACAGTTGCAGAGGCACGCGCTTGAGAACGCGGCCCAGCACGCGGCGCGGTTCCGCAAGCACACCATCGGGGTCAGCCAGTTCATAATAGACATATTCGCCGTTTTTCAACTCCTGCTCATCGTCACGCGAGACAAAGGTATACTCGTGTGTGTTTTCGCCTGGCCCCTTTGTGATACCCACCGCCCTTGAACGCGGGCGAATGCTGGTGATTGCCGGATCGAGCATGTTAGATGAGTCTCCTTACCCTGTAGTTTCCACTTTGAGCCGCCAGGCGAAGTTGCGCTTGACAATCGAGAGCAGCGAGAGATTTTCGGGAAATAATTGCTCCAACTGGTCGATGATTTGCAATGTGACGATTGGCAACAGGCTGTTGCGCTGCGCGATGATGTGGGGAATGTAGCCCATGTGCAGGTAGGGCTGATTTTTCCCCTCGTCATGAAAATAATGAAAGGCCTGCACCTCTTCGATACTCATAATCTGCACGTCGCTGCCCAGTTCCAGCGACAGCAGCGGCACTCCATGCATTACAGAAAGTATCTCCTGCTGACCGCCTGGCAAGGCGCGTTGTTCAAGCATCCCCAGCACCATCACGTAGATCAGCACGGCTTTTTCTGAAATGTAGTCAGGCGAGAAGAGTTCAACCTGGGTTTCATTCGAGAGGCGCGGCCCCAGCGAGCCAAATTCCGGGTTCACCAGGATGGTGTCATAGATGACCCCAACAGCGTAGGTCTGTGGTTCGCTGCTTTTGCCCAGGGCAGACATAATATACGCATCGTGGTCGCCGTTCTGCTCGGAGCGCACCGCGATGCGCACAAAACGCCCGAAGGCATAATCGGGCGGCGCAGGTACCTGGGAGACCTCGCGCGGCCCGTAGACCTGGCACACATAATTGATATGCGAATAGGATTTGACGATCTTGCCGATATCCATCACTGGCCCCTCCACAAGTAAGAACAGGTTTTCGTTGTGATTTGCAGGCATTGTGACGACTCCCCGGCTCTAAAGCACGGGGCTTCTCAGGGTTCTCTGAAGGCTCCGTCCGAGCCGGAGGATGTTGATGGCTGCGTTGTGGTCACGATCAAGTGAACACCCGCATTCACACGAATGCCAGCGCTCGCTGAGTTCTTTCTTGACGACTGTGCCACAGCCGCTACAGATTTGGCTGGTATACCTGGGGTTCACAAACAGCACTGCTCTACCAGCATTTGCAGCTTTGTAGACACAGAACTGTTGGAACATGCCCCAACCAGCATCGACAATACTCTTGTTTAATCCGCCTTTGGCAGCCGCCCCATTGGGCAAGTACGTTCCGTTCTCATCAGCTTTGGGTTTGGGGCGCTTGTTCATCTTAGTAGGCTCTAGTTTCTCAAAGACAATCACGCCGGAGGCATTCACGAGTTGCCTGGAAGCCTTGTGCAAAAAATCGCGGCGTTGGTTTGCTACCTTGCGGTGTACCTTCCCAACCAGCTGGCCTGCTTTCTTCCAGCGATGCGACCCGTGTTTCTTGCGGGAAAGCGCTTGCTGCAAGTGTGCTAAGTGCTGTTCTGCCTTGCGGTAGTAGCGTGGATTTTCGATTGTGCTGCCATTCGAAAGGGTCGCAAATTGCAACAAGCCAAGATCAATGCCTACCGCTTCCTGACATTCTTCCAGGCGCTCATGCTCAACTTCACAGGCAAATACCACATACCAACCATCTCCTTCACGCTTGATCGTACAGGTTTTGATGGTTCCTTTGATCTCTCGATGCAACTTCACTTTGATACTGCCTATTTTGGACAGGCAGACGCGATGGTCATGCGTCAAGGAAAAGCCTGCTTGTGGATAGGTGAAGCTGTCAGAGCGGCCTTTGCCCTGGAAACGTGGGTAGCCTGGCTCTTCACCGTGCCTCACTCGCCGGAAAAAGGCATCGAAAGCTTTCTGTACCCGCCTCAAGACATCTTGCAAGACCTGAGAGTGGACATCGGTGTACTCTTCTCGGATGTTCTTGATTTCAGGCAACTGAGTAGCCTGGCTGTAGTAGGTAATCCCTATCTCACGGCTCCGCTCGCTTCGCGTGGCCGCGTCATAGTAGTTGGGGTGCTGTCTCACATGAAAGTTGTAAGCGTCGCGCCGCTCGGTCAAGGCAGCATTATAGAGGGCGCGACAGGCATCAAGCGTCTCTTGCAAGCGTTCACGCTGCTTGCGGGTTGGATACAATCTGAATTTGTACGCTTGCTTCGACATGCTTCTGCTTCTCGATATATTGCTTTAATGATCTTTGTGAAGCGTTCTGCTACCAGTACCTTGCGGAGATACTTTGGACTATACCACATGGTACTGACACGAGTAGCAGACGTTCCGATTGGACTTGTAGGCTAGCTTGCTCATTGAGACAGTTTACGGCTTGATGCTGTATACTGTCAATAGTCCCACTTCCCTTGATGAAGAAGCTCGTGTACTACAACCTGATTTAACCTTTCATCGTGATTCAATTATTAAAACTCATTACAAAGCCCACAAATGTAGCTGGTAACTCTGTTTAGCACGATCAAACGCAACCATCAACAAGGGCAATCCCTCCCCTGCAATATGCTATAGTAAAGACAATTAAAAATCACATTCCAAATATCAGGAGCACTCATTACTATGTTGGATACCCCTATGCCCCCACTCGACGACATGCTGCAATCCCTACTGCTCATTGAAGAAGGCGAGCACGAATTTACCTCTGAAGAAGAAAACGTGCGCGAACTGCGGCAGCTCTTTTTTCCGGTGACGCGCAGCTGTGTGTATTTGAATCATGCCGCCGATGGGCCGCTGCCACGGCCTACGGCGCGCACCATGCATACCTATAGTGAGGATCTGAGCCGCTTTGGCAGCGTCAACTCCGGGCGTTGGGACATGTATGAGCAGGGGGCGCACCGCCGCCTGGCGAATATGCTCAATGTGCGGGCAGATCAGATCGCTATGACTGCCAGCACGGGCGACGGTTTTATGCATATAGCAGACGGGCTGAACTGGCGCGAGGGCGATACCATAGTGACCGCCGAGTGCGAGTTTCCCAGCAATGTCTATCCCTGGCTGAACTTACAGCAGAGGGGCGTTGAGGTACACTTTGTCAAAATGCATGAAAGCCGCATTCGCGTCGAGGATGTGCTGGCGCAGATCACGGAGCGCACAAGGCTGGTCAGCCTGAGTATGGTTGAGTTCTCTACCGGATTTCGCAACGATATTGCTGCTATTGCGCGGCATTGCCACGAACGCGGCATCCTGTGCGGTATCGATGCGATGCAGGCGCTGGGCGCGCTGGAAATCGACGCGCAAGAACTGGGAGTGGATTTCCTGGCCTCTGCCGCGCATAAATGGCTGCTGGCTCCGCCCACTACGGGATTTCTTTACCTCTCTGATAACCTGCTCGCGCAACTGCGACTGGCGCGGCGCGGCTGGTTCAGCGTGGAAACGCCCTTCGAGTTCTTCAAGTATGACCAGCCCTTGAAGCAGGGCGCGGCGCGTTTTGAGCATAGTTCGACCAACCGCGTTGCTATTGTAGCGCTGGACGCCTCGCTTGGTGTTTTCGAGAGCATCGACGGTGGGATGCAAGCAGTTGAGGGGCGTATTCTGGGACTAATAGGCTATGCAATCGCCGGTTTAGAGCGATTGGGGTATCCCGTTGTCTCGCCACAGGGCGCGGGCGAACGTTCGGGCATTGTCTGCTTCCAACCCCATCCCGACCGGCAGGATTTGATCCCACAGCACATTGTCGATGAACTGGCGGCGCGTCACATCTATGCCGCAGCGCGAGCGACCGTTGCACGTATCTCGCCGCACTTCTACAATACTATTGAAGAGATCGATGCGCTGCTCAACGTGCTGGAAGCAATAAAGCAGTAGCGACACCCCTTGCGGGTGTCCTGTTCATCCATACAAGTATCACGCGATATGCTGACGAGACACCCGCAAGGGGTGTCGCTACTGAGATAAGGAGAACGCCCCATGTCCATTTTTGCGCGTCGTGTAGCGACATTTGGCACGACCGTTTTCACCGAGATCAACGCGCTGGCCCAGCAATACAACGCCCTGAATCTAGGGCAGGGCAAACCGGACTTTGATACGCCGCCGGATATTGTGGCGCACCTGGCACAGGCCGCGCAGGACGGGCAGTATAACCAGTACGCGCCCGGCTCCGGCACGGCATCGCTGCGCCAGGCTATTGTCGATCACTCCGCGCGTTTCTATGGGCTGGATATCGATCCCGTAAAAGGCGTAGTGGTCACGTCGGGAGCGACCGAGGGCATCTTCGCCGCTATCCTGGGGCTGGTTGACCCCGGCGATGAAGTGATCGTGATCGAGCCATTCTACGATTCATACGTGCCAAATATCCTGATGGCGAACGCTGTACCCGTCTGCGTACCGCTGCACCCGCCAACGTGGACGCTTGACCCGGCAGAACTTCAAGCGGCCTTCACCAGCAAAACACGCGCATTGATCCTGAACACGCCGCAAAACCCGTCCGGGCGTGTCTTCACCATGCAGGAATTGAGCATGATCGCTGAACTATGCATCGAACACGATGTGACGGTGATTGCCGACGAGGTGTACGAACACCTGCTATTTGACTCCGCGCAGCATATCCCAATCGCCACACTGCCGGACATGTTCGCACGCACCGTTACGGTTAGCAGCGCAGGCAAGTTGTTCAGCGCCACCGGGTGGAAAATTGGCTGGGTCTCTGGACATCCAGACCTGGTAGACGGCGTAGGGAGAGCGCATCAATTTATTACCTTCGCCGTGCATCATCCTTCACAGGAAGCCATCGCATACGCGCTCAACCTTCCCGGTACTTACTACCAGAGCTTCCAATCCATGTATGCCACCAAACGCCAGTTAATGCTCGATGCCCTCGCTGCCGGTGGGCTGAAATGCCTCGCCCCGCAGGGAACATACTTCGTAATGGCGGACTATACAGACGTATTCGATGGCACACCGCTCGAATTTACGCGCTATCTGGTGAAGGAAATCGGCGTGGCATGTATCCCGCCAGAGACATTCTATAGCCAGGAACACGCCTCGATTGGTTACGGATACGCGCGCTTCGCCTTTTGCAAAAGCGACGCTCTACTGGCGCAGGTGAAGGAACGAATGGCTACTTTCCGTCCGTAGGGACGCGGGCGGATGAGTGGATGGGCGGGGACCCTTGTGGGCGTCCGGGGCAGGGTAGGGTTATGCTTCACCTCTTGAAACGCATGGGACGAGGACGCCCGCAAGGGTCCCCACCCGGCATCCACTCCACCCGCGTCCCTACAGACTCGTCGATTATCGATACAGGAGCATCACTCAATGTCACAGACAGATGTACCTGGTGAACGTTCCAGGGCGAAACGGCCGCTCAGCATTGGCGCGGGGGCGCTGGTTGTGCATGAGCAGCGTGTCTTGCTTGTGCGCAGCACCTACGGTGTAACGAAGGGTCGCTATTTGTTGCCAGCCGGGCGCGTTAACTCCAATGAGCTGCCTGACCAGGCGGCGGCGCGTGAGACTTTCGAGGAAACCGGGCTGCGCGTGGAGATCGAGGGATTGATGGGGGTGCGCCTGTGGGTCATGGATGATGGCGAACACAACTACTTCTTCATGTTTCGCGCGCGGTTGCTCTCACCTCTCAGCGACCTGCGCCCCGAAACGCGAGAAATAGATGATGCGCGTTTTTTCAGCAAAGAAGACATGCAGAACTTGAGTATGGACGAAACATGGGCGGGCGCGATAGCCGCTGCCGTCAAAGCACTCGAACCGGATGCCAGTATCTGGCCCAACTACTCCGACCTGTCCTCGGATTCCGGTGTCGATACGCCTGATCGCTGGCGCATCTGGATGTAATGCCAGGGCGGGGACAGAGCCGCCGCCCGTACCCTGTACGCCTTCTAATGAAC
>DAHVFL010000133.1 GCA_027316975.1 Chloroflexota bacterium
TTGCCCTGCACATACGCCACGTCTGAGGCGTCCGGCACGCTTTCACCATAGCGCACCAGCGTATAGGCTTCCGTAATCGCCTCCAACTGCGGTTCTACTACAGGCGTTTTTTCGTCCAGGCGCTGGCGCAATTCTACGGGGGTTTCGTCTTTCTTACGCGCATAGCCACGCGCCGCCGCTTTTTTCAAGAAAGCGCGATACATCGCGCGAATGTCACGCGCCGCCGCACCGGGGGCTGCTGCCAGTTGCGTACCCGCGGAAGTAGCTTCTATCGCAGGCTGCGGCAGAAATCGTCCGAAAAGAGCGCGCAAGATGGCTCTCAACTGGCTCCAGAAAAGCGACCACGACCACAGGCTTTCGTGGAAATCCTCATCCCGCAGTCGCCTTCTCCCTTTTGTTTTCTTGCGATGGCGCAACGCCCGCCGCACCAGCAGCGCTATCACTAGCAGCGCTACCACCGGCAGGAGAATTTTAAGCGCGAGCAACAATGCCGGGTTATTAGCCGCAGAGACGGATGGCGTTTGAGGCTGGCGCAGGCCAACCCGTCGCAGTGACGGGAGTTGGTTTGGCGTTTTAGCAGGGGAAAGGTGCGTCAACCAACTGATGAGCCAGAAGATAGGGGTTGCCAGAAAAACGACAATATCGGCTACTATCCCGACCAACCAGTTATAGGCTTTTGCCAGGGCCGCGCCGAGGGGTGCCAGTGTATGCAAGGCCGACGTGAAAAATGCCGGACCGGCAAATAGAGCGATAACGAGGGTAATGATAAACAGGGCGGCTCCCAACAGTCCCATCACCGTTATGACGGCCCGTTCTTGCGTCACAATGCTGCCCTGCAAACCGGCGCTGTGATTGCGCCGCACAAAGGAAATTCTTGCCAGCGCGTGAGATGCCAGCGAGAGATAGACAAACAGGGGGATCAGCAAGAAAAGCAGCGCGTCATTGCGCGGCGCCGCGCTTCCATTTGCCAGTTGAGCGAGTAGCGCTATGACGGCGATGATTACACAGATGCCCAGCAGGAGTGTGCGTGAGATGATGGATGGTTCAATAGTGCGACTTAAAAGACGCAATCCGCGCCAGCATAAAAGAAAAGAGAGCGCGACGATAAATACGACCTGGAAGAAATGGGTGTTAAGGAACAAGATATCGCTGAACAGGGCTGCTAACCAGCGCGGGTCGAAAATACCCGACACCGGAGCATAAACCTGGAGCCAGATAATAAAGAGGCAAAGCAAAACGGCCAGCGCAATGAACCGGGGCGCGTGCCGCGCATTTTCATCTCGCCTGTCTATAAAATAGAAGAAGCCCTGCGTGCCGAGAATAAAGACGAAAGGCGCCCAGAATGGCAGAAGCGGCACCTTCGCGCCCGCAAAGCCGATTCCAGCCAGACCAATCAAGGCAGCCGCAATCCAGCAGGACTCCATGGCTCCCAGCAGGCCTGGCAGCAGAAACTCACCCAGGCTGGTTATATCCTCCGTTTCGGGCGGCATCAATGCGTTTTGCCTGGGCCAATGCGAAGGTGACAGGGCACCCCTCCGCCTTTTTTGCGACGTTTGCGGTGGACCGGGCGGTTCCATTTGTAAGGGATTCATGGTTTTCTCGCTACTGTCATAGCCGATTCTGCTTGAATCAATTCTAAAACCAGGCAACATGCATGTCAAGCAGCCTGTTGCCAGGGCGACCGCGAGGGTCGCCCCTACAATACACGAATGACCAGACAAAGCCGTAGTATTGTAGGGGCGACCCTCGCGGTCGCCCTGGCGTTCCTCTACGGCTGCAAACTTAAACTCAGCTTGAGGGCGGTATCGACACGCGCCAACTCCTCGGTCGTGATAGAGCCGCGGCGGCGCAGCAGGCGTGATTTCTCGATGCTCATGACCTGTTCGCATTTAACATCGGTGTAATCGGTCAGGCCGTTCTCTACGCTGGGAGTGATGCGCACGTGCAAAGGAAGCTCGCGTTCTGTGCGACTCATAGATGCTACAATCGTGAGTGGATAATTGGAGGAAGCGTTGCCCCGGTCATTCTGGATAATAAGCGCCGGGCGAGTACCCTGTTGTTCCGCGCCGCGACCAGGGGACCAGTTCACATCCCAGATTTCACCGCGCCTGGGACTCGGTGGGGAACTGGGAGGGGACGGGGGCAGAACAGCCGGCGCGTGCGTGGGCTGCGGAGTATTGTGTTGTTGGGGGCTGGGCGTTGAAGATGCCTTCGCCTCACTACTCATCTAACATTATCCTACGCAACCATACCTTCTTGTCCGGCATTAAAAAAGAAGCGCGCGTCATCAAGGGTTTCTGGCAGGGAACCGAGATAGGCGTAGGCTTCATCGAGGGAATGACCGAGGGTGGAGGAGAGGTCGCGTTCGCGTTTCCGGGTGATGGCTACTCGAAGTTGTTCGTAATTATCCTGGCGCATCAGGTTCATAATTGTTTCCACTACATCTCCTAGCGAGGAATCCAGCTCAACCGCGAGAGCCTTCAGCTCTTTATGCTGCATCGAGGGAATCTGTATTGATTTGCGGATGAGGTTTTCGTGATGATAAAAATCAGGCTGGACAACTGCCATGAAACTGCCTCCTGTTACTATCGCAAAGCCGTTCATCTTTTTCTATTGTAAACGCTGGTTGCCGAAAAGTCAATAAAAATTGTATTTTGGAAAATCACAAAAGTATAATGATGGTCGGCTCAGGAAATCTGCCATGTAGAGAAAGGGTGAGGCTCTATACAGGAGAACGATAAGCTCTTTTGTAAGAACTCATCAAGTATGGTATCATTGCGCGAAAAGGCGCTTATTTTTAAGGAGACACCATGGCAGCCCGTATACTCGTAGTCAATGACACACAAGAAATTCTAGAATTATTCCGCCTGATCCTTGAGGAAGAAGGAGGGTACGAGGTTATATTGTCCGGCTTCCCTATTCAGGAAATCGATGACATCGAAGAAATCAAACCAGACCTTGTCATCCTGGACCTGGTCTTTGGGTCGGAGAAGACCGGGATGCAGATGTTACAAATGCTCAAAATGAAGCGATCAACAGCGACGATTCCTGTCATTATATGCACCGCCGCTCTTGATCTTGTGCGCGAGCAAGAAGGCTACCTCAACTCTCAGGGCGTTCACCTGATCTATAAACCATTCGACATCGACCACTTAATGACCAGCGTCAAGCGACTCCTGGAGTCCCATGAGCACGTCTCCTCCACGGTCATTGAGCAAAAGAGGAAGTAGGAATCACGCCTGGATTATTGGCAATACTGTGGAACTTATACTTGCCATGGTACGTGTAGTCAGTGTGAGAAAACTCATGTGGTTTACCCTGTCATATACAAGTGAGGATAATAGAAATGAAAAACGGCAAGCATGCATTTCCCACCAGAATAGATCAGCATCGCCGCCCTCCTCAGGTGATTCGCTATATCAACCGGTTTTTAGATGCAACCTGTGATTCGAGCCGTCGCTCCATCCTGGAACTGCTTATTCCGCCTGACGGACAGGACTCCCCGGATGCATATGAACTGCGAGCAGGAGAGATTGCCGCCAGGTTGGGATTAGCTCCATCCACCACCTCAGAACACCTGCGCCAGTTACTCAACCTGCACCTGGTAAGCGCCCGCAAAGAAGGTACCATGGTCTTTTACCGCCTGCGCAATCACCACCTCGTCCTGGCCTTCCACGAACTGCTCGAAGCCCTCGAAACCCACTATCACAGCCACGACTCCCTGCATGAGCAAAATGAAGTTGATGAGGAATGAGCGGTTTGTGTTTTTCAAGGAGAATAAAGTAGGGAAGGTGGGCGACATGGCATGTAAAGCATCGCACTTCACAACTACCCCCAATCGGCTTCCAGAGCCAGTTTACACCACCAAAACCAACTGTGTCAAATGAATAGACAGTAGGCTTCAGAGACAATGTTACCTGGCATAAGTGACCATAAACTACGAAGATCGGCTGCTATCCACCTCGATAAACGCTCTATTGCAACCGGGCAGTCCAACTTGTATAATGGTACCAGAGGCGATACCCTCATATAATGAGAAAAGAGGGAAAACCTTTCTCGAGAAGTCCTTTTATCCCGAGGTCGTTGAGAGGATGTTGAACTTGCTACCCACATTGAGGAACATCTTTCTGAAAGGAATGAGCTACTATGCCAACCGACAACCCACCTGGCAAAAACGAGTATTTCATCGATGCTGAGAGTGCGGCAGAAATGGCCCGCCTCATCGACCAGGAGAGTTTTATTACCGAAGCCATGGGAGGATTGTTCGCAGAACGATCTGATATAATCGCTATGCACTCCATCCTCGATCTCGGTTGTGGTCCTGGTCAATGGGCCCGTGACGTGGCCCTCCGGTATCCTCAAGTCAAAGTGACTGGTATCGATATTAGTAGCATCATGGTTCAATACGCACGCGCTCACGCACTGGTGCAGAAATTGACCAACGTCTCTTTCCAGGTCATGAATATCACAACGCCGCTTGATTTTCCCGACAATACCTTTGATCTCGTCAACGGTCGATTGATTGCCTTTCTTTCTCCTGAACAATGGGCAAGTCTCTTGAGAGAATGCCTGAGAATTGTGCGACCGGGAGGTGTGATTCGCCTGACCGAGAACGAGGTCGTTACCACCAGTATCGCTACCGATACGGCTTTTAGCCAGTTTTACCAGGCCATGGCACGAACAAGACAGGGTTTTTCTCCTAATGGTCGCGTATTGGGCATTACATCCAGGCTGAACCAATTACTGAAAAAGGCTGGCTGTGTTAACACCGACTATAGAGCGCACGCTGTGGACTTCTCAGCTGGAACGGCGATTCATGATACCTTCTGTAAAGTAGCCCTTGCCTTTATCACATTAATGCAGCCATTTCTCATTAACGTAGGAGTAACCACACCGGAGGAGTCGCAACGCCTGTTGCAGCAGATGGAGATAGAGATGTATACCGACGACTTCAGTGCTCTCATGTTTCTCCTCACCGCATGGGGCGAGAAGCCGCAGGACGCCTGATAGACAAAGGAATGAAAGAGCATCCTCTTTACATTTACACAAAACGAGAGCGATATTAAAGCCACCATACAAATAGCCAAACAAAACTTGGGTGACAATGCTTATGGCTTAGATAGACGAATGCCCTGGTTCAACCTGGCTCCTAAAGGCGACTACGTACTTGAACACAATGGAATAGTGGTCGGATACTTCTCTATGCAAGCAATCAAGTCAGAGTCTATTAAAGATGTGTTTGACAACAAAAGCGGGCGGAGCGTCCAACTTGAAGATATGGAACCAATTGTGCCAGGAAAACCGTTAGAGTTCATGTCTCAGGCATAGGAGTAAAAATAAGAAAACGCCTGAACAACAGAAAAACAAAGTTTCTCACGTATGAGATATCATGCTATAATAGGGCCACTTGTTTAGAGAACGAAAGGCAGGCAACCAATGCCAACACAAGAAGAAAGACTGGCAGCGTTAGAGCAAACAACCGCAGAACATATCAAAGAAACGGCCAAACATATCAGGCAAACGAATGAGCACCTTACCATGACGCTAGGACTTATACAACGTCAATCGTTTGATATTAGCGCAATGAACCGCAATTTAGAAGATATGCAAGAAAGCCTACAGAATACTCTAAGTGTCCACTTTGAAGGAACTAACGCACATCTAGAGCTTTTACAGCGAAACGACGATAAAACGGATAAACGCTTACATGCCATAGAAGCACAACTTACCCAACACAAAACCCTACTTACTCAAATCCTCGCACGCCTGCCAGAGAAATCCTAATAGCTACTATTAAGAGGGCAACACCGCCTCCGCCAGAAAATGAGAGCAACACTGAGAGCAAAACGCCTCCACACAAGCCAACAGAACTAGACAAAATTAGACAGGAGAGAAGGCGTCAAACCGCCTGAGAAGCCAATAGAGACTCATCCAAAATAACCCGCTTCGTGGTTCGACTCTCCCTATCCTCCTCTTTTGAAATAGCTCACCAAGAGAACAAGTTAGCCAATGGTTACACACAAATAGGAAGCCTAAACTTGTGATTTTTGCCACAAGTCATCAAAAAATTTCTCGAGGCCCGTAAAAAGGGGATTTCCCTCCTGTGTTATCCGAAACATTTTGACTTGATCGTCATTTTTCGCTTGAACATAGGAACTGACAAACATAACCTCATCAAATAAAAGTATCTTGAAAATGGGCGTTTCATCGTAACATTTAACTTCAAAGTTTTTTTGTTCCTGTGACATCGTTTTCAAGTGTTCAAATACAAGTTGCATCTTCAATTGGATTTCTTTCATAGAACTTTGTTCTAACTTCTCAGCTAGTTCGTCTGTAATATGACGAGCGTTAGGTGAGAGTACCAATACTCTAATTGTAAAGCCACTTCCCCGCTTCAAAAAGCATAAATCGTGGAAAAGACTTCTGTGGCCTAGAAAATACTTCTCCCCTCTGATGGTTAGAACCTTAATTTTTCTAGCATTTCGAAATTCATTAACCAATGTAGGTTCACATGACGCTTGATTTGCGAAAACCGTTATCAAATTGTTCTGTTTCACAGAAACATCACTGCTTTGCTGTAATACTTGCTCTACAATCTTCTTTTTGAAATTAACTTTGGTTTGATCTTTATCATTTAAGCCAACGCTTAAAGCTTGTTCCAACAGCTTTAATGTTAACCATCTTCCAGATACTGGATAGAACTTTCCAAAAACAAGAAACAGAACAACAAGTGCAAACAAGGCCAAACTAATTGATAATTGAGTACTCAATCCAAGTACTTGCAGGAGCAAACCTACAATCGTTGATAATATTACAGCAATAATACTTGCCATCACATTGTTAAGTAAATTTTTCATTAGCACTCCTCCGAGTTAATATACGTCGATTTAGTGGTTCTTAGCAAATCGCAAACTTTCTAAACACTCGAAACATTGAAGAAACGAACAGTTAGCCATTTTCGTAAGTAACGGAACATTCCAAAGCAACCAACCGCGAAGAAAACCCCAAAAACAGACAGTAGGCTTGACACCGCCAAAACGGGTGCAAAACCTGCTGCTTAACTCTACTACTGGAATACCCCTCGGTTGGTATAGAGCGGCCAACAAAGCCAGCGTGGAAGAAGTAGAAAGGTGGGCGACCAGGGATTCGAACCCCAGACCTACTGCGTGTAAAGCAGCCGCTCTAACCAACTGAGCTAGTCGCCCCTGACCTGACGATGGGGAAAATATGGGGTGCCCTCGAGTGGACTCGAACCACCACGTCTTTTCAGACACAGGCCCTCAACCTGCTGCGTATACCATTCCGCCACGAGGGCAAGTCATAACGGATACGCACAGTATTCTATACCCCTCATTGTGATTTGTCAATCATTTTGCGCAGCTATTTTTCACGCACGATAGTTGAGCTATGACCCGTGAAGACAAGCTGACCCAGTTCATCCGTGCCAGTTAATTCAGAAATAACAATCGTTATAGGGCCGCTTTTACCGGCGCGTTCGCGAATATCGGCCACCCGCGCGACACAGGTGATCTTTTCGCCGATGCGCACTTTGCGCGTATAGGTGTACTGCTGCTCGCCGTGAATCAACTGCATTTTGGAGCCGTCCAGTTCCAGGCCGGGAACGCGCACGCGAAACGTCGTAGGAAAAGTGGGCGGCGCGAATTCTATAGCGGTTCCGCTCTTTAAAGCGGGGTCTTCCGTCGCCTCCATGAAGCGCACTACCGCCTCGCGTGTCACCTCAAATGTTTGAGGCTGCGAGCTTGCACCGATCAGGCTACTATCGATGGGCATAGACATTGCTCCTTTGCTTACCAGATACGATAGATTCCGAACGCGATGATGAATTTTCCCGACCAAAGCCGCTCTTGTCATCCTGACCGCAGCGAAGGATCTTGTTGCCCGATGCGTCAGACCCTTCGCTGCGCTCAGGGTGACAGCATAGGACCGATCTTGCATCGCGTCCCTACAGCGTCCACTTGAGATACCCCAGGCGTTCCAGCGCCATATAGGCCGCGCCCATTTGTCCCAGCACCGCGAAGCGGCCATCGTGGATCATGGCGAGCAGTTCGGCAGGCGTCACCAGCAGATTTTCGATGATTTCCATGGGATCGTCTTTGGGCGTGCCAGTCTTGCGTACCTCGCGCGCCAGGTACCACCAGACCTGTGAGCTTGCGCCCGTCGGATTAGCATCGAAACGCGCCAGCGGTTCAAGTTTGCCACCAACCACACTATAGCCCGTTTCTTCCAGCAGTTCGCGATGGGCCGTCAGCTCTGGATCGCTTTCACCGGCATCGATGCCGCCCGCCGGAAATTCCAGCACCTCGCGCCCGATGCCATGCTTATACTGCCGGTTGATGAGAAAGCGGCCATCAGCAGTGAGCGGCACCACGCCCACCCAGCCGCGATTCTCGATAATGTAGTAATCCGAGACAATCGGGCCATTGGGAATGGCGAGCTGCTCGCTGCGCACCTTGAGATAGGGCGTATCGAGAATTTGCCTGTATGAAAGAATTTTCCAGGGCGTATGTTCTGCCATTACATTTCCTTCTATGAATTGCCTATGAATTGCGCCACTTCGGTTTGCGTTTCTCCAGGAAGGCGCGCAAACCCTCAGCCGCGTCCCGCGTGCGCATAAGCTCGTCGAGATAGAGCGTGTTGATACGCCGCAGGGCTTCAAGAGACGTAAGCTGCTCGGACTGCCCCAGGCGCGTGCTGGCCTTGGCAAAGCGCAGAGCGACCGCGCTTTTCTCGCGCAACATATTCAGAATGCGCTCCATCTCTTTATTCATATCGCCGCTCGCAGCCGACCACGTAACGTAACGCAGGCGAGCCGCGTTCGCGCCACTCATCCGCGTATCTTGCACATCTTTCCCCTCCCCCGCTTTGCCCGTTACAATCAGCCTGGCATCCTCAGCCACCAGCGTAAAATCGGCGGCTAACAACAGCTTACAGGCCACAGGCGAAAGCGTATCGCGCGCTACCCCCAGCACCGGATGCGCAACCCCGCGAATCGCATCACATGCCTGCTCGACACCCGTAGGGACGCGGGTGGTGCCGGGCGGATGGGCGACCCCTTGTGGGCGTCCCCCGTCCTTACCAGCATCCTTACTCGATATATTCACCCTATTGCTAAAATCGAGCACAACCGCCTTAACGCCATTGCTACTCCCACCTGAGAGAGAGGCGCAAACAGTGCAAAGCTCGCGCAACATCAATTCATCCGGGTCGGTTGACAACCCGACCCGGATGGTTTGCGCTTCCGAAACGATGCGTATGGCCTGATAAGCTTGTTGCATAATCACATCCCTACATGTTATGCCTCTTCCAGAGTATTTTACCCCAAACTGAAGTAGAAACGAACAAGCTCCAGATAAAACAGAAACTCTCTATTCCCCTCGCGTCCATAAATCGGCGAATCGGTCACGCCGCGTACCTGCAACGGCGTATGCTCCCCTATCCAGGCCTGCAACTCTTCCACAACCCGCGTATGTACCGCCGGGTCGCTGATAACGCCTGATCCCCGGTCAACCTCGGCCTTGCCTGCCTCGAATTGTGGTTTGACGAGCGCCACAACCCAGGCATCTGGCGTCAGCAGGGGAACGAGCGGCGGCAATATAAGGCGCAGGGATATAAACGAAACGTCGATCACCGCGCACTGCATGGGTTCGGGCAGCGACGTGACGTGGCGCATGTTGGTATGTTCCATCACCACCACTCGCGGGTCGTTGCGCAGCGTCCAGGCCAGTTGGCCGCGTCCGACATCGAGGGCGTAGACGCGCCGCGCCCCGTACTGGAGCAGGCAATCGGTGAAGCCTCCGGTGGAAGCCCCGATATCGAGCGCCACCAGTCCCTCCGGATTCAGCGCGAAGGTTTGCAGCGCCTTTTCCAGCTTGAGTCCGCCCCGGCTGACGTATTTCAGCCCGCCATTATCTCCCGCGATACGGTATTCCGCGTCGCGCGGTGCCAGCATACCCGGCTTATCGGCCAGCCGATCTCCAAGATACACCTGACCCGCCATGATGAGCGCGCGCGCCCGTTCGCGGCTCGGCGCGAGGCCGCGTCTCACCAGCGCCAGGTCGAGTCGTTCTTTGTTCGCTGCCATTAGTAACTAATATGCGCTCCTCTTCGTAAATCTGTGTAAGATGATACTTCATTTACACAGAGCAAACAAGTGCGCAATGACCAGAGCAGCTCTGACTGTCATTCTGAGCGTAGCGAAGAATCTGCGCCTGGCCCACGAGAGATTCTTCGCTACGCTCAGAATGACAGTGTCCGGGTGATAGTGGATGCTAACACCGCTTCAAAAAACGAGGGGTTGTATGGACTGGCGCGATGCGCTATACTTGCAACAACGGTCACACTGAAATTTTGGGCGGTAATGTAGTTCATCCGTCACATAAGGAGCTGTTGTGAGTATATCCATAGAGATTGCGCGTCGCATTATGGACGCCTGTAAGCAGCGGGCTCAAGAGCTGCGCAGTCCTGTCAGCATAGCCATCGTAGACGCGGGAGGACATCTTGTAC